>SLEY01000601.1 GCA_007124535.1 Planctomycetaceae bacterium | reverse complement strand
AAGGGCTGGCAACGCTCCTGGCGGACCTGAGCGAACGTGGCTTGCTGGATCGCACCCTGGTGTGGTGTTCCGGCGAGTTCGGCAGGACCCCGCTGGTCGACTGGGCACCGCCTTGGAACGGAGGACGCCATCACTATCCGCGCGTGTTCTGCCCCCTGATCGCCGGCGGCGGATTCAAAGGCGGCCATATCGTCGGCGCCACCGACGAAAAGGGCGAGGAGGTCGTCGAGCGCCCCGTCTATCCGGCGGACCTGATGGGCACCTTCTATCTGTTGGCCGGCATCGACGCCGCCGCCGAACTGCCCAACCCGCTGGGACTGGAGGCCCGCGTGTTGGACCCCGAAAAGGAAGGCATGGAGTCGACCGGCCTTCTGGAAGAGATCTTGTAACCAACGTGGTCCAGGTCGAGGGCCGTTTCGGAGTGCGGACCGGCCAGCGGGGAACTAAGCTGCCGGCGAGAAATAAGTGCGAACGGAGAATCTCAAATGAGCAGAATGATAAGCCTTCCCGCCTGGATGCTGGCCCTCGTGATGGCCTGGCTGGCCCCGGCATCCTCGGCCCGAGCCCAGGCCCAGTACATCGGTTACGTCTATCCGGCCGGCGGCCAGCAGGGCGCCACCTTTCCGATCCGACTGGGTGGACAGCGACTTGATCATGCCTCCGATTTGGTGGTGACCGGGGAAGGGGTTTCCGTGCGACTGGTCGATCACTATCCGGTGTGGAACAACCAGGAACTCTCGCTGTTGCGGCAGCAACTGCGGGAGTTGCGCAACCAGGAAACGCCGGTAAGCGATGCGATGACCGCCAAGATGGCTTGGTTCGAGTTTCCCGGGCCCATCGGCCCCGCTGCCGGACCGGACGTGGCCGATTATATTATTTGCAACGTATGTGGGGTCGCGAACCCGCTGGACGCAACGGTATGCAGCCGATGCAATGCGAATCTGGAGCCGGAAGATGACTCCCAATCGGACGAGGAAGCACCGGCGAGCCAATCTCCCCCATCCGAACAGGAAATGGCCAAGCAGAATCTGATCGAGCGGCTGGAACGGATCTTCGCCGAAGACGAACGGCAGGCCGCCGTTCGGGCCCATACGGAACTGGTCTTTGCCGAGGTCACGATCGCACCGGACGCCAAACCGGGCCGGCGGGAAATCCGGGTGATTACGAAACAGGGGATCTCCAACTCGCTGCCCTTCTACGTGGGCCAAACGCCCGAAGTCGCCCGCAGGCCGATGAAGACCGCTCGAAATCCCGTGCTGGGCATGGAACATCTGGCCCAGCGCAACCGGCCGCCGGAAGAGGAGGAAATGCTCGTTTCCGTGCCCTCCACAATGAACGGCCAGATCGGCGCCGGTGAACTGAATCGGTATCGGTTTTATGCCACCAAGGGCCAGCGCCTGGTGATCTCCGCGATGGCCAGAGAACTGATCCCCTACGTGGCGGACGGCGTTCCCGGCTGGTTTCAAGCCGTGCTGAGGCTCCATGACTCGGAGGGCAGGGAACTGGCATATAACGACGATTTCCGCTTCCATCCCGACCCGCTCCTGTATTTCGAGGTCCCCGAGGACGGCGAGTACGTGCTGACCATCAACGAGGCCTTGTTTCGCGGCCGGGAAAGTTTCGTGTATCGAATCACCCTCGGCGAACTGCCGTTTGTGACCAGCATCTTCCCCTTGGGGGCCCCGGTGGGTGAGTCGGTCGCCATCGAAATGGAAGGGTGGAACCTGGATAATTCCACCATGGAGCCGCCCAACGACGCCAACCCGGGGACCCATCGGATCGCCGCCACCGACGGAAATCTCGTCTCCAACGACCTGCCGTTCGCCCGCGGTACCCTGCCCGAGTGCCTGGAACAGGAACCCAACGACGAACCGTCCACGGCCCAGAAAGTCGAACTTCCCATCGTGATCAACGGTCGCGTGGATCATCCGGGTGACTGGGATGTCTTCGAAGTGGAAGGAAAGGCCGGCCAGAAGCTCGTCGCGGAAGTCCAGGCACGCCGGTTGGGCTCCCCGCTGGATTCCTTCGTCAAAGTCACCGATGAAGAGGGCAAGATCATCGCCCTGAACGACGACCATCACGACGCAGCCTCAGGACTGAACACCGACCACGCCGATTCGTACCTCATGGTCGAGTTGCCCGCCGACGGAAAGTACTTCGTCCACATCGGCGATACCCGGCGGCAGGGAGGTACGGAGTATGCCTACCGGCTGCGAATCAGCGAACCGCAACCCGACTTCGAGCTGCGCGTGGTCCCCTCCCGGCTGGTCATGCGCAGCAACGGGTCCGCGAACTTGACCGTCTTCGCCATACGCAGGGACGGCTTCGACGGACCGATCACGCTCCGTTTCAACGACTTGCCCGAAGGACTCGAATCGTCGGGCGCCACCCTGGGCGCCGGTCAAGAATCGGTTCGCTTGGCTGTGAAAACCAGCCTGACCCGGCTGGAAACGCCGGTCCCCGTCACGGTCGTGGGCACCGCGAACAACGGAGATGAAGAACTCGTCCGCCAGGCAGTGCCAGCCGAAGATACGATGCAGGCTTTCCTCTGGAGGCATCTGCTGCCCGCCGAAGATCTGCCGGTCCTCGTCTTCGATCCGTCCTACCAACCACCAGCCAATCGCATTCGCCCCCCGATCCGTGACGAAGATCGGCCAACCGACCAGGAACGCACGCAAAGAGAACGATGGACCCGGGCCCAGTTGAACCGGATCGAACGCCTCTATCAAGAATGGCTGCTGACCGACGAGTTTGCCAACCGCCAGATCGCGACCATCCAAGCCCGAGTGATCAAGCCAGAAGACCACTAGGTCGCATTCGACCGGAAACTATGCCCCGACGATGAGCCGGGCCGAAACCCTCCCTGCGGTCCTTTATGGGGGCGGCCAGCTCGCAATACCACCCCAATGACATTCTTTTATTTCCTGGAGGGGTGGGTCTTCAGGGAGGCAGGGCCAAGGATCCTGCCCAAAGAGCCATAACTCGGCGATTGGCCCCCTTGCCGGATTCGCCCCCGATCTATCATCATCTTGGGGGAACGCTTCGCGCATTTTTTGGAACTCACAGAAAGGAACCCGAGTCATGAAACGAAACATCGAAGACGCCTTCAACTTGCATTTGAATGCCGAGTTCTATTCGTTTTACCTGTACCTCTCGATGGCCAACTACTTCGAGGCGCAGAACCTGGGAGGCATGGCGCACTGGATGCGTGTCCAGTCGGAGGAGGAACGCAGCCATGCCATGAAGTTCGTCGATTTCATCAATGACCGCAGCGGACGCGTGATGTTGCAGCAGATCGATCAACCCCGAACGGACTGGAACAGCGCTTTAGAGGTTTTCGAGGACGCCTATTCGCATGAGCAGCTGATCAGCGGCAAGATCGACGAATTGGTTGAATTAGCGAACCAGCACCACGATCATGCAGCGCACCAGTTCCTTCAGTGGTTCGTTTCGGAGCAAGTCGAAGAGGAAGCCACTTCTTTGGGGATCGTCGAACAGCTTCGGAGGGTGGGTGACAATCCGGTGGGGCTGCTGATGATTGACCAGCAGTTGGTTGGCCGCGCGCCGTCAGGCGATTCGACGTCTGCCTAGTTTACCTTCCGGTGTTCCGAGAGGAGCGGTGGACCAGTCGTACGCCTTCGCCTCGCCAGCGAGGGAGGAAGTCCTCCGCTCTCCAGCGATGCTTGCCGGTCGACGGATCGGCCACCCACAGCTGGCCGTCGTCGGTTGCCTCGAACAGCACCACGGCATGTCCCGGGTCGGGCAGCAGACCGGTCCATCCCAGCAGCTGCCCCACCCGACTCGGCTCGCGCGGCAGACGCATCCGCAACAGCACGGGGCTGTTCAACTGGTCCAGCAATTCCCGGGGCGACCCCCGAATGACCTGGACACGCCACTCGGTGCCCCGCGTTTTCAGTTTCAGGCCCCGGTACATCCCCAGGGACGGGGTACCGGAGTCTCGAGTCAGGCACAAACGCATCATCTCCGCCTCGTTCGTAACGATGCCGTGGTGACGCAGCAACGTGGCGGCCGCCGCAGCACTGCACGAGGCTTCGCTGGTCTGCAGGCAGACGCCCTCCGTGGTCCAACGATCTTCCGAGGCCATGGGGCTGGGCAGGAAGTTGATCAACACGGACCACCAAGTTCCGGCCAGCAGGAACGCGGCCAAGGGGGCACTTCGCCAGCGGGGGATGGTGGGGCGGCCGAGCAGGACACCGCATAGCACGGCGGCGGCCAGCGGAAGCGCATTTCCCAAAATGATGGCATTCGAAAAGGGCAGCCACTGCGCCACCATCAGCTTACCATGCACCAACAGCCCGAAAAAAACCAAAAAGGCGGATGCGAAAAATGCCACCGCGGTGGAAACCAGACCCGAGGCTTGGCGGGCAACAAGGAAGGATGCTCCAGAAAGCAGCAAGAACAGCCCCCCGATCACAGCGAAGGCCCAGACAAGATCGTGCATCGTTTTTCTCCGCGACGGGCTCCGAAACCGTCCTCGTCGTGCCTCCGCCATTCGTTTTGTCGATCGACGCAGCGCGATCCTTTCTCTTTGTGGTTTGTACCAGTCTAGGCACCCCGCAGGAAATAATCTACCGCGCTCCGCGCTCGGCGAGGGCCGCGCTCGGCGTGGGGCTCCGACCCGCTCGGCGAGGGTCTCCGACCCCGCCGAAACCGCCGACCGAAGGTCTCCCGCAATAGATCCTTGGCATCGTTCCCACGCTTCTGCGTGGGAACGCAAGCTCGGACGCTTCGCGTCCCATGAAAATAACCGTATCACCTGAAAACGATACAGGAGTTTCATGTGTGAAAGTGGAAAAGACGCGAAGCGTCTAAACCGTGCGTTCCCACGCAGAAGCGTAGGAACGATGCACGATTCAAAAACCGTGCCGGACGGGATTTACCCCTTTAAGCGGGTCATTGTTCTTTTTTGGTTGCGGCGCAGCCGCGATAAGGGAGCCCTTCGGTCGGCCGAGTCGCTCGGTCAGAGACCGGCCACATCCCTGCGGGTCAATCATTCATTTCCTGCGGGTTGCCTAACCGGGCTCGCCGTCTGGACGGGACACCCTTCGTAGGGATGCGTGTGATTTACCCTACCGGGGGAAACGGCGCCGGAACAACCACGGATATCGTTCGGAGCGTGCGAGGTGGTTCAAGTCGTTGCCCCGGAATCGCCGATACGATGGATTGGATAATTGTGGACTGTCATTGCCAGGCCCCAGAAATAAAGGAATTGAAGGATGTCAACGAAAGGAATCGTCTGCGGACTCGCGCTGGTGATCGCCATGAGTGGGGTCGGTCGCGGGCTGGCGCTCGAGCCGGAAAGGAACGTTGCGACGGCGGTTCCCGCCATCTCGATTCAGACCAGCGTGCTTGCGGAAATCAACGTCGGGACCAAGACACAGGTGGCGATCATCGTCAAGAATGGTGGGCAATCGGTGGCGGAGGGTGTGTCGATCCACGCCAAGCTGCCGGACAGCGTGACCTACCAGAGCGCCGTTCCCGAGCCCAGCATGAAATCGGAGCATACGGTCCAGTTTGAGATCGGGGATCTTGAGGCCGGTTCGGAACGGCGGATCATTATCGATCTGGTCCCACAGCGCCCCGGTCCGGTCGACCTGGAGACCAAGGCGTATTTTGCGGCGTCGACCCGCTCGGCCCTGCAGGTCCGCCGCCCGGAAGTGGTAATCGATTCCCACGCGCCGGAAGCCGTCGTGGTGGGAGAGGAAGTCGAGTTCCGGGTCGTGTTGGAGAATGTCGGTGACGGGATCGCCCGCGACGTGGTGCTGACCCCCGATTTTCCCACCGCAGCGGACTCCGAGTCGCGTCCCGCTCCTGAGACAACCAGTTTGAGGGGAAGCGAAACGCAAGAGTATCGCTTCACCGCTCGGGCAACCGAGGGCGAGTGGCTTGTCGGCCAGTTCGTCGCGGTCACCGCGGACGGGCGGCAGGTGGAGAGTGAGAGCCGAGTTCGGATCCTGCATCCGGCCTTGCATGTGAAAATCGAAGGCCCTCGTGGCGGGTTTGTGAAGCAAGAGGGCGAATACGAAATCCTCGTTTCGAATCCCGGAGACACCACCATCGAGCAGGGCGCCGTCACCCTGCTGGTGCCCGAAGGCCTACGTGTCACCGCCATTTCCGAGGAGGCGCACGTCGAGGACAACCATCGAAAACTGGTTTGGTGTCTGGAACCGATGGAACCGGGCAAGTCCGTTTCGCTGATGGTCAAAGCTCTGGCCACCCAGGTGGGAGCCCATCGGCAAACGGTCGTCGCCGAAGCCGCACCGCGACTGGTCGACCAGGACGAGCACCTGACGTTGGTGTTCTCGCGAGCGAATGTCGACGTGTCGGTCACCAATCGCACGGAAGCCAATGAAGTGGGGGCGGCGGAGCGTTTCACCGTTCACTTGAAGAACCGCGGCTCGCGGGCGGCGGAGTACGTCGCGGTGCAAGTCCTCCTGCCCGATGCGATGGTACCGCTGGAATCTTCGGACTATGCCCAGGACGGCCAGCAGATCAGTTTCCCCGCCCTGCAGCTGAAGCCGGGCGAGGAACGAGCACTGCGTTTCCAAGCCACCGGCGTGTCCGCGGGTGAGTTTGCGGTCCGGGCCCGTTTGGAAAGCGATTCCAGCCGTACCCCGATTGTTGCCGAAACCACGGTCTATTTCTTCGACCAGGAGGAACTGGAACGTCTGGCCAGCGAAGCGGATGATTCGGTCCGCCTGCGCTGAGCGAACCGAATATCGCAACCGTCGCGATGCGACCTGAATGCCCCCGCGATCACCCTGCCGATTCCCCGGCCTGCCGGAGAAAACGCGCGATCGAGGGGGCTGTCGCATGGCGACGTTTCCACTTCTTGTCCCCAGAAAAACGCCGGCCTCCGAGGCCGACGTTTACAAGTTCAAATCCTGTCAGAGATACTCCAGAAAATGGGGACTCCGACCATCAGATCGGTGCCTGTCCCCATTTCCGGTCGCTATCCCTTCCGGCTAAACTTCATTGCAGATCGCGGCAAAATCCGGCAAGTTGTCTTCGGAATGCCCGACCTGTGGGGAGGCGCAGCAAACAACTCCCGATCTGGATAGCCGATCCCTTGGGATTTGCGGCACTAGTTCTGCCGCGTCCCCTCGCTCAGATCGATGGTCAGATCCGTTTGCCCTCCTTCCGGGATGTTCAGATGAATTTCGTACTCGATATCAACCGTTTCTTCCCCGCCGCCATCCTGAGGCGGGAACAACACGCGGGCAAGATGAGCCCCGGGGACGACCGGCGCATCGGCGCCCCCACTGGAAAACCTCCCGTCCCGAATCATCACTGTGGCCATCGGACCGTCGTTGCCCGCATCCAAGTCCGGAGTGAACAGGATCACCCCGTTTTGAATCGTTTGGCCGTCCAACACGACGGTACCACTGACCGGTGGACCGTCGCTGCCGCCACAACCGCCGTAAAAAAGCAACGACGTTGCCAAAAGCAATACCTTCCCCCAGGGGGCGATGTACTTATTCACAGAATCGACCTTCACTTAAAGGAAATGGTTCATCCTCGCATCACTAGAACATGCCAGGCAGATTGCCGTCATCGCGATGCACCAGCCGGTTCAACGTCGTGCTGTTCACCGTCTCGCTGATGAACTGCACGGAACCGTCCCCGAAACAGAAATTCCCCCCACCCGGATGGAGGGACGAAAACGCGCCCCGCACATTCCAGGCAAAGTCGCCATTGGACTGGGTAGACGTGGTCGTCCGCGTACTGAACGGCGTGATCCCAGGCCGCGAACAGGCCAAGCTATCGCCGGTGCCACGATTATGGTGACGGATGTCCCATCCGTTCGAGCGGTGTATGTAATGATTGGCCGAGCGATGATAGTGCGGATTCCCTCCTTTGCGGTATCCCCAAACACGTTCACCTGCCATGATTGTCGAAGACAGACCGTCCAGGATGGCGGAAAAGGGCAAGCCGCGGCGGTTTTGCGGAAACATGCCTGTCGATCCCATCCCTTCTCGTGTAGCAACTCCATCGCCCGAATGGTTGGCAGCAACGTAATTGGCGTTAGCCATCGCGATTTGGTCTCCGCTGGAATTGCTCGGGCGACGATCGCGTCCGTGATCCGGGTCATGATTGAGAATCTGACCGATATCGGAAGGGCAAACATAAACATTCAAGGGAGTTTGAAGCACCGTCAACAATTCGGGGTCCTCTCCAGCGGCATCCAAAGCTTCCCGAGCCGAACGTCGATCGGGTGCCAGGACTTCATAGACTGCGGTCGCTTCGACAAACGGCGTAATCAAAGCATTCCAAGACCACCGCTCCTGCCCGTCTGGTCCATACTCGCCAGGCGGCATTTGGCCAAAGGTATCATGGTAATTGTGGATGGCCAGCGCGATCTGCTTCAGGTTATTCGTGCACTGCGACCGCCGGGCCGCTTCCCGAGCCGCTTGGATGGCAGGCAACAACAGGGCGACCAGAATCCCGATGATCGCGATCACCACGAGCAGCTCTACCAGCGTAAAGCCGCGCAACCTCTGACAATGAGAATTCGAGGCAGTTCCCATGACAACTCCTTCCGATACGGAAAAAAAAAGGAAAAGGCGCGATAGTTCAATGCCAAGTCACCATCGCGAAGCACACCCTACGACCGCAGCATTGTCAAGCACACGCGAATTATACCATTGCGTCATCGACCGCTGCAAGCAGAAGAATCTGACTGTCACGAAATTTTGGGATGCGGGCTCCGTCCCCCGCTTCGGGCGGGGCAGTCCTTGTGGATCATGTCTTTTCACGTTCCATCGGACGAGCATTCCCAGCAGAATTCCTGATTTCTCGGTCATTCGTTCCTGACACCTTTTCACGCCCTGCGCGTGAAAGGGAATGAGCGGCATTTGCGTCCCCTCTTTCCGTGCACAAGCATTCATGTGCCCGCGTATGGGGGATGCTCACCCCCAAATGCGGTGTATGCGATTGTGTTCGAATCACTGCTCAGCAGCCGCCCCGCCGCGGGACGTCGAGGGCAACAGGTAGATCGATCGTTCCCGTGTTTGATCGGCCGGGTTCTCGTCGTGCGTGTCGTCGCGGTAGAAGTAGAACAGGTAACGATTGCCCTGGAACGTGATGATGCGTCCGAACGGATAGAGCTGGCCCACTTCAGAAGCATCCGGACACATCACTGAAAATGACCGCCGAACCAGGGCGTCTGTCCGCGAGCTACGGTGGTCCGTTTTCGACGCCCAGAGTTCCGGAAGATCATGCATGCGGGATCAGACGCATGGTCGATCGTTAGGCCATCAGCAGACGCTCAATCTCGTCTTCGTCTTCAACCCCGACCAGCACCGCTACGGGCTTGCCGTTCCGCGTCACCACGACGGGGCCATCCGCACTTGACTTCCCAAACGCGCTGAACTGCGACTTCACTTCCGCTACCAATGCAATTTTCATGTCTCCACATCCTCGCCGGGTTCGCTCGGCAGCTGGTATTCGAGCACGACCTCTTTGATGACCCACTTCGCTCGAATACTCGATACCAAATTCTGACCGGCGTCATCGCTGCGGGCCAACGGTCCGAGACACCCGGCATGGATCGACGACTGGAGAAAGATCCGGTGCTCTTTCAAAGCTTCGGGCCAAGCGGTCAGGCGTCCTGGAAGCTTGGGATGGTCATGATCGTTACGCCTGATGCGACACCACCGGCCGGCGTTGTGACAAGTCCCTGCAGCGAAGGCAAATGTTGCGACTGGACTTATGGCACGTTCTTCACGACGGCGACACGCCGAACACACTGGTGGCAATCTACGACTATGGGGACAAGTGCATCGTTTTCGAAGTCCGCGGCCTGTCCTCCCTCTGCTCTCGAAAAATATTCTTGCCACCAAATATTCTTGCCCGCGGACTCGTCACCCCGGAAGAGGGGTCCCGTCTTCTCCGGCTAGCGATGCCTGCGTCTTCATGCATCCTAATCTTTCACCTAATCTGCCTCCATTTCCCAAGTTCTCGTTAGATTAGGTGTGGGTACACTCGCTGGGAACGGCGCCGCTGGCCGTTTTGGGCAAATTGCCCGAGAAGCTTGGTTTGAAGGACGGCTTGGCAGCGGTGGTCCGGCAGTTGGCAGAGCGGCTCGAGTGCGAGGCAACTGGGGACCAAGCCGATCGGCTGCTGGTGGCGGCGTACGTTTTGACGGGGTTGCGGTTGAAGAGCCCAGATGAAGTCAGACAACTTTTTCAAGGAGCATTGATAGCCATGCGAGAATCAGTGACTTTTCAGGCGATTCTGGAAGAGGGACGCGAAGAAGGACGCGAAGAAGGACGCGTCGAAGAACTCGACCGCACGATCTTGCGGCTGGGGCGACGGAGGTTTGGCGAAGCGGACCAAGCGACTCGGCAGCAGATCCAGGCGATGCGGGATATCGAGCGGCTCGAAGATCTGACCGAGCGGCTGCTGATCGTGTCGAGCTGGGATGAATTGATGGCGTGATGTGCGGGCTGCAACCCGAGGCCCCTACGGTTCTCCTTTCGATATGGGGGTGGATGCTATTTGTGATCTGTGGATTGAAAACGGGTCGAGTTGAGTCGTATGTTACTCCAACGGACCCTCCATTAACTCCCGGATCGACCCGCCCTGCCTCAGGTACCAGTCGTAGTTCAGTAGCAGGTCGGTCATGGCTTCCAGTTGTTTGACACTGTTGCCGGGAAAGCGGATCGGGTCGAGCGATTGGCCGGAGGGTGGAAAGCTGCCCGGCATCGGGGTGTAGGGCAACACGGAGGTCGGGCTGGCGAGCAAGCGGTGGAGGTACTCCGCTCGCATCCGGTTTGGAAACTGGATCAGGTCGATTGCGAGCGTGGTGCCCACGGCGTCGCCGGGAAAGCGGTCGCCAAGTTGGTGGCATCGCAAGCAGTAGGTTTGCTCATCGAGGAGCATGCGCATGGCCTCGCCCAATCGGTCCTCAAGTTCGGGCGTGAGCGGTTCTTGGGGCAATCTACGTGTCGGAGGGGTGCCGGCGCACGGGAACCCGGCCCCGGAATGCGCCGCAAAGAACGCGACCAGTTTCGCCGTCTCTGCCTCCGAAAGGTT
>SLEY01000361.1 GCA_007124535.1 Planctomycetaceae bacterium | reverse complement strand
CAGGAGGATTTGGGCAGCGATGTGGCCATGGTGCTGGATCACGTGGTGCCGTTGCCCAGTCCGGCGGACGTGGTGCGGGATGCCTGCGACCGCACGGTACGCTGGGCGGCCCGTTGCCGCGATGCCGCGGGGCGGCCCGACCAGTTGCTGTTCGCGATTGTCCAAGGGGGACTGGACGCCGAGTTGCGTGTCGAGTGTGCTCGCCGTTTGCTCCCCCTGGGTTTTCCAGGTTACGCGATCGGCGGTTTAAGCGTCGGCGAGCCGCCCCGCGAGATGTATCGGATTTTAGAGGCGACGTGTCCCGAGTTGCCTGCGGATCGGCCCCGATACCTGATGGGAGTCGGAACGCCACGGGACTTATTGGAAGCCATTCGGCGGGGCGTCGACATGTTCGATTGCGTGCTCCCCACCCGAAATGGCCGTAACGCCTTGGCCTTTACTGACGAGGGGCCGTTGCGGATGCGGAACCTGCGGCATCACGAGGATGCTCGACCGCTGGAGGCCGATTGCCCCTGCTTGGCGTGCCGCCAGCACAGTCGGGCTTATGTGCGGCACTTGTTCCAGGCCGGTGAGATGCTGGGGCCGATCCTCGTATCGCTCCACAACCTGACCTATTATCAGCGTCTGGTTTCCCAAGCGCGGGCGGCGATCCAGGCCGGGACCTATCTGAAATTCCTGGTTCAGAAGAGTCGGGGGTGGCCCGTCGCCGAGGCCGACTCGCCAGCCGGAACCAACTCTTCCGCTTCGGGACGCAAACCCGGCGCGGCACCCCCGCCTTGATCCCACCACGGGGGGGAAGATGGACTGCGGCCAGATGCACTCTTGCCCGTAGCGACTTAAAATCTTATGATAAACCACCTTGCAAAGCTGCTGAGTCGGCCCGCTCGCCAGAGCGACGGGTCTGGTCCGACCCCAAATCACTGCCGGCCGCGTTCCAACAGGTCTGGGGCGCCAGTAGATCGAGAAACCGGGAGGAGTGTGTAACCATCGTGTATCCCTGGAACCACCCGAATCAACTTGTCGTTTTCGCTCAAGAGCCCGGCGCGGCGCCAGACTGGGTTTCCATACTGTTGCCGTTCATGGTGATCGCGTTGTTATTCTATTTCTTGATGGTGCTTCCCGAAAAACGAAAACGAGCCGACGTCAGCCGGATGCAGCAGAACCTGAAAAAGAATGACCGGATTGTGACCATTGGTGGTATTTTGGGAGTCGTGGTCAATACGCAGACGGGCAGTGGCAAGGTGACCATCCGGGTGGATGAGACCAACAATACGCGGCTCGAAATTTTGCGATCGTCGGTGGCTCGCGTGTTGAGTGACGAGAAATCGGAGACCGCCAACGGAGTTTGAGTCGGCAAGACCGTTTTTTGGAAATCTTTGGAGATCAGGAAACTCCGCTTATGTTGTTTGATTCACTGCCTCTTGTGTTCTTCGGGCAGGTCGAAGAAGCGGTTCGCTCGCCCTGGTGGTGGACCCTGCTGCTGTTGGCCTTGGCCCTGCCTATCCCCGCCTTCGTGGGGATGTATCTGGCTCGGTCCATGCGTTTGAAGGAGTATGGCTGGCGCCTGGCGGTGATCTTCTGTTCGCTGGCCAGTGCGGCGGTGATTGTCTCGACGGGCCGCTTGAATCTGGGGGTCGATTTGCAGGGTGGTGTGATCTTGATCTACGAGATTGACCGCGAAGCTTTGCAAGCGGGCGAGCAACCGCTCGGCGGCGCCACCGGCATCGATTGGCCCCGGCTGATCCAATCGATCAACAATCGGGTCAACCCGGCGGGCACGAAAGAGATCGTGGTGCGGCGTTACGGCGAGTGGCAGATCGAGATCATTGTGCCGGAGGTGCAGGACATCGAGATCGACCGCATCAAGCGATTGATCAGCACCGCCGGTTCTTTGGAGTTCCGGATTGTGGCCAATCCGGTGGACCATTCGCACATCATTGATCGGGCGGAGATGCAGGCCGAGGATCCGGTGGCCCGGCGGGCTCGCTTTGTTCGCGAAGGCGATCGCAACCTTGGTTATTGGGCTCGAGTTGCTCGAATCGAGGAAGCTCGGGAGCCGCGGCCGTTTCAGGTGGAGGTGGCGGGCGATGTCATTCGCGATGCGGCCACGGGGGAGATCCTGTCCATTCCGGCGGCGCTCCGCGGTGGGGACGAAGGGGCGCTGGCCCGCTGGGTGGCCGAACAGGGGATCCAGGAGATCGATGTCTTGATGGCCACCGACGACGGCTTCGATGTCACGGGCGCGCATCTGGGCATGGTCAGCCGTTCGTGGGACGAGAGGGCGCGGCCCAGTGTCGCCTTCAACATGCGGGGACAGGGCGTCGGCTTGATGGCCGGCCTGACAGGCGCCAACCTGCCCGCCCGCGACCGCGAGTTCTACCGCCGGCTGGGGATCATGCTGGACGGCCAGCTGTTGTCCGCACCGCGGGTGATGAGCACGATCAGTGATCGGGGGCGGATCACCGGCCAGTTCACGCAGGAGGAAGTCGATTTCCTGGTGGGCATCCTCCAGGCCGGCAGCCTCCCGGCCGCCTTGCAGGACGAACCGATCAGCGAGAACAAGATCGGGGCGGTGTTGGGCGAGATGACCATCCGCAAAGGCCAACAAGCCATCGCGCTGTCCCTGGCCGCCGTGGTTTTGTTCATCTTGTTCTGGTACCGGTTTGCCGGCATCATCGCTTGTGCCGCCCTGGCGGCGAACCTGCTGCTGATCATCGCCTTTATGATGCTGTTCCGAGCCGCCGTGACCTTGCCCGGTTTGGCCGGCCTGGTGCTGACCGTCGGGATGTCGGTCGATGCGAACGTGCTGATCTACGAACGCATACGCGAGGAACTCTCGCGAGGCGCTGCCTTGCGCATGGCCATCCGCAATGGCTTCGACCGCGCAACCACAACGATCGTGGACGCGAACGTGACCACCTTGATCACCGGCCTGGTGCTGTACGCCATCGGCACGGATCAGATCCGCGGTTTTGCGGTGACGTTGATCCTGGGGTTGTTGATGAGCATGTTCACGGCGATCTTCTGCTCCCGGGCGATCTTCGAAATCTTCGAACGGACTCGGCGGCTGAAAAATCTGAAACTGCGGGAGTTCCTGGTCGAATCCCACTGGGATTTCATGGGGAAACGCCAGCTGTGTGCCGCCATCTCCCTGGCGCTGATCGTGATCGGGATGGTGGGGGTGGCCGCCCGCGGGCGCCAGATCTTCGATATCGATTTCCTGGGCGGAACGTCGGTGACGATGATCCTGGAGACTCCCTCCTCAGAAGTCGAAATCCGCGAACGTCTGGATGAGAGTTTCCAGGCCGTGACGGTGGACGGGGCTGCCGTCCAGTACACCGTGAACCGGATCGATGTCGAGGGCCTGCAACCGGGTACCACCTGGAAAATCGATTCCTCGCTGCCGGATGTCCACCAGCTGGAAGACATCCTCAACGAATCCTTCCCCCTGGCCAAATACTCCATGAACTTCACCCTGGGCGAAGTCGTGGAGGAACCGGTGGAGGAAGTCGTCCAGGAAGTGGTTCCGGAAGCGGAAGAGCCGCCACCCGCGACCGTGGACCCGCTGCGGCCCGCAGACCTGCCCGAAGATGAGCTGGAAACGGAAAACGAACCGCTCGAAGAGCGGCCGGACGAAGACGAAGCGGCCGATCCGGAAACCAGCGCGCAGAATCAGGGCGCCCGTACCGATCTGCCGCCGTCCTCCTGGATCGCTGCCCGCGACGGAATCGGCTCCGGCCTCCTGCTGGCCCAAGCCGATGACGAGGAACCGGCTGACGAACCGGAAGAGCCGACCGAACACCCCGACGAACCGGCCGACGAACCCGAGGAACCCGCCGAGGATCCGGAAGAACCTGTCGAGGATCCCGAGGAGCCGGAGGAGGAGCCTGTCGAGATCCAGCGGATGTTGGTGACCAGCGAGTTAAGCTTTGGACACGAGATCAATGGCTTGACGCTGCAGGACCAGTTGATCCGGACCGCCGAAAACTTGGGCATTGTGTGGACCGCGGACGAGGTGATGGTCGCGCCGCTGCCAACCCCCCCGGATTGGATGATCGACCACGCGCGCGGCTTCACCGAGTGGCAGGTCTCATTGGAGGCCAGCCGCCAGGATGCCTTGCAGGTTCTGGAATCGATGCAGGACCGACTGTCCCAGACGCCGGTGTGGACGTCGTCCAGCCGGATCGGGAGCCAAGTCGCCGGCGACACGCGAGCGCTGGCCATCGCCGCGCTGTTCACCAGTCTGGTCGGGATCATCCTGTATATCTGGATTCGCTTCCAGCGGGTCGTGTTCGGGCTGGCTGCCGTGGTCGCCCTGATCCACGACGTGATGATCACGATCGGGGCGATCGCCCTGAGTTTCTGGCTGGCCGGTGTGTTGGGCTTCCTGCAGGTTCAGGAGTTTCGCATCAGTCTGCCGGTCGTGGCGGCCCTGCTGACGATTATCGGTTACTCGTTGAACGACACGATTGTCGTCTTCGACCGGATCCGCGAGGTCAAGGGCAAGAGTCCGACCATCACGGCCGAGATGCTGAACATCAGCCTGAACCAGACGCTCAGCCGCACGTTGTTGACCTCGTTCACCACGTTCGCGGTCGTGTCGATCCTGTACTTCTTCGGTGGCGCCGGGATCCATGACTTTGCTTACTGTCTGGTCGTCGGCGTGGTGGTCGGCACGTACAGTTCGATTTACGTGGCGGCCCCCGTGCTGCTGTGGATGTCGGAGCCGAAGCCAGCCAAACCGATTGCACAGAAATAAGGTCGGCTGCAGCGAGATGCGAACCATCGTTCCCACGCTTCTGCATGGGAACGATGCCAGGAGTTTAAACAGCTTCGTCCCGTGGTACGCTCCCGGCTTTTTTCGCGGTCGCGGCCCACGATCGGATGCGATAGTTCACCGTCGGGATGAGAGCGTTCGGCAAGCGTGCATGAAGCGGGGGTTGGGGTAGACTGGCGGTCGATGCTGCACTCGAAGTGGAGGACGACCGATGCGAAATGGAACAAATGGAGCAGCCGGCGACCGCCTGCGGGAAGCTCAGCGGCAACTGGAACTTTGGCGGTTGCGGTGCTGCCGGCCGGGTCGGATTCCGACAGAGTTGCGGCTGCTGGCTGCTGAAGCGGCCGCCGAACATGGGGTCGAACCGACTGCCGAAAATTGCGGCTGAACTCCGAGCGGCTCGAACAGTGGCTCGCCGAATGGGAACGGACACACCGAATGGCGGAATCGGCCGGGACCGAGTTCGTGGAATTGCCGCCATTGCCATACTACGAATGGCCAAGTTCATTCATTGGCAAAATGAGCGACCAACGGGAGCGGCCCCATGCCAGCCGAGCGATAGCTCGAAATGGGTTGGCGGCCCGTCCGCCCTAAGAGGGACGCCCGGAGAATGCCAGGTCGAGGTCGAAGAACCCTCGGGACGCAAACTCCGCATCTCGCTGAACGGCTCGTGGCAGCCGTGCTGCCGCTGTTGTGCGACAAGGAGGTGGCTTCCTGATTTCAATCATCCCCAGAATACCCACCCTGGCAAGCACCGAATATGGCGGTTTTTATGCCGAGTGCGAACTTCAGTCTAATCGCTGCCGAGTTCGAAAACGATTCGGTGAAGTGGACCCCGAAAACTGGACAGGGGAACAAGGGAGGAATTTCCTCGAAGGGGGGCCTAGGTAGAATCATGCATCGTTCCCACGCTTAGATGAGTGGAAAACGAGGGAACCCATCTTTTGGTGGAAACTGGGTACACCCAGAGTCGGACAAACGGGAACATCCAGCGTTGCACGGCCGGAAACAGGGAATCCCCACGTATGTGGGGATAATCGCAGACACCCAGATTTTTTCCGAGTGAAATTCGTTTTTCAGGGGATTCACGCCTAGAACTCGGAGGGTGTCGAACACACAGCGGAAGTAAATGCCGTACGGAGACCGCTTCACGCGGCAGCGCCGAATCTCGTCGTCGACGATGCCAAATCTTCTCGGATCAAGAACAACCTCGGCGAGCGCCGCGTCGACTGACTCGAAAAACCCGGCGCCAAGACCCGGCGCCCGCCCATTGTCGAACCGAGCGGCATTGATGACCTCGACTTCCGCTTCCGAAAGTCACGTCATCCGACGAAATCGGGTCCATGCCTGTCCACACGCCGGATCGCTTACGGTATCCAACCGTGGCGGTCGTTGTTTTTTCGAAGACACCCGTTTTATTGGCCGTTCCATCGTTCCCGAGGAGAGCTATTGATGCCAACTATCATTGCCAAAAAACAGACCAAACCAAGACGCGTGACCTGGGGATCGCTTGTCCTGCTGGCGGCGTTCGGGCTGATTCTGCCCGGATGCCGAGAAACTACAGACGGTGATTTCGAGATGTTAGACATCGGTCATCTTCGCGACCGTCTTCCCGCTCGTCTCTCGGGAGGGAAGCGACAACGGGTGGCGCTCGGCCGCGCTTTGGCGATCAAGCCAGATCTCCTGCTCTTGGACAAACCGCTCAGCGCACTCCTGCCGCGAGCTGATGGGCCGGTTGCACGAGCTTCATTCGCGGCTGAAGACGACCTTCATTCACATCTGCCACCGGGTGGAAGAAACGCTGAGCCTGGGCGACACATTGGCCGTGATGCGGCACGGCCTGATCGAACAGAAGGGAACACCCCGCGAACTCTTCTACCACCCGAAGAACTTGTTTGTCGCCCAATTCTTAAATGATCGAAACGCTGTGGGAGCAGGAGTAAACCGGCCGCAGGCTTCGGCAACTCGCAGAGAATACTTTCCCCGTAGCGTTGAGGCCGGTTTTCGACCGATTTCCGGTTGGCGATCGAAGGTTTCCCACATCGTGGGAGACCTTCGGTTAGGGGTTTCAGCGGGGCTGTTGCCCCCCGTAGGTGCTGGATTATTTCCGGCGAGTTGCCTTGCGAACAGGCTACCAGGCGCGGACCGGGAACCGGCGGGGAGACGCTACTGGATCGCGGGCATCCCGACCGGCTCGCCGCGCCGCATCCGCTCTTGATCCTCGGCTTCGTGGACTCCGTAGAAGATCCCGTTCAAGTCGATCCATAGCGCCAAACGACGCAGTTCTTCGTCGATCAATTCGACCCCTTCGTGTCCGTCCCGCAGCATGTGCATCAAGCGGCTGCCGCGGGCGCCGTACAGGCCGCCGGGCGGTGTGACCTGCAGCTGGTTCCGCCCGCCGAAACGCGGCACGAGGAAATTCCGCGCGTTTTCGGGATTGGTCCCGTGGTGCCAGAACGCGTTCAGGTCTTCCATCAGCGTGTGGTAAGACCGGTTGAAATGCCCCTGCGGCTGGCCGGTCAGGTCGAGTTCGCCTTCGGTCTTCTCCCCGCCATGACAGACCACGCAGTTCTGATCCAGCACGGGCTGGACGACCTCGACGTAGCTGAACGGCCGCCCGCCCCAGGTGCCCGGTTCCAGCGGCGAAGCGGGCCGCAGCATGGCTAACGGCGGGGCCTGGGTCCGCGGTGGGGCCCTGCGACGGTGTTCGTGACAGCCGATGCACGCCACCTGCTCGCCCGCCTGCAGGTAGGTCACCGAACGCATCGTCTGGTAGGCGTTGCCTTGCTCGTCTAACGCTTGGAACAACAGCAGCTTATGAGCGGGCGCCAGGAACCGTGCCGAGCCGTCCGCTTCGACGGGCACCGTACCCAAAACGGCGCGCCCATTCTCCTCGCGAGCGGCGCCCACCGGCGGATTGTCGGCCAAATTGGTCGTCTTCGGGAAGATCTGCACGATCCGCAGTTCCTTGATCTGATCCGCCGCGACACCGTCCAAGCCTTGAGTCACGTCGGTCAGCAGCATCTCGCCCACCGGTGGCGCATCGTCCGGCAACAAGCTCGGCAACACGGGGGGAGAGGGGCGGGGACGCAACGGAATGGGGTTCGTACTGCCGATCTCGGTGTCCCGGTAGATCAACTCGCGGTTGTTCCAGCGATCCAGCACGTACAGCCCCAACGCTTCACGGCGGTTCGCGTGCGGCTCCCATTGCAAGGGGTAAGGGCTGTAGGCGACCAAATAGAAATTCTCGGACAGCGGCCAGGGCGCCGCGTAATACTGCCGGATGTTGCGACTCTCCGACTCGGGGAACGGGATCTCCGGGGTGATTCGCTCGACCGCTTCCAGGCCGTCGGCGGCCACCGTCGGATCCAGCAGCGCGATCGATCCGGCGGTGATCGAATGATGCGCGGATGCGGTGAACAGGATCTTGTGACTGTCGGGGATCGGTTGCGCCTGGAAGGTGCAGTGCGGATTGGGGGTGGCGTTTCCCCAGACGGCGATCGGATTCGTGCCGTCGGGCCGCGAGGCCCACAGATTCTGATGCGTCACGGCGTCGCGGTCGATATAGTCCCAGCGGGCATACAGGATGTGGCCCGTATGGGAGACGGCCGGATACCATTCATTCGTATCGTGGTGGGACAGGGTGCGGATTGCCGAACCGTCGGATTCCATCCGGTGCAGCGTGTACGTGTCCCACCGCGTACTGAACTGGGCGCCAAAGCAGCGGGCATAGCCCTTGCGCCGCGTGGACATGAAGGCGATTCCGCCGTCCGGTAGATAGCAGGGCATCGTGTCGTCGTACGACCCTGCGGTCAATTGGCGCAACCCGGTTCCATCCGAGTTGACTTCCCAAATGTGATAATAATGCTCTGACGGATCCTGATCGTTGGCAACCTGCTGCGGACGGAGCGGGCCGGAGGGACAATCGACGTAGGAGAAGACGATCCGCTGGCCGTCGTAAGACAACCGCGGTTCCAGGACATTGCCGGTTTCCAGTTTCCCGTCCAGGATATCGCGGCAGCGCAGCGAGCGGCCGGGTTCTTCGAGCACGAACAGTCCGCCTCCCGGCCGGGCGCGCCACCCGTAGTGCTGCATGACCAGATGGCTGTAGGATGTGGGAACTCGCTTGCAGAACAGCAGCGGTCCGAAGTCCAGCAGCGGATTGGCCAGGATAACGTCCCGTTTCAGCCGCCGCACCTGCAGATACAAGCGGCCCGGATCGGCGTCGCCGCACTCGGCCTGGTTCGTCAGTTGGCGGAGTTGATCGGCGTGTTCGGACAACAGTTCGGGACCGTGAGCGGCTTGCAGATGGTCGATCAGATGACGGGTCCTCTCCAGATGTTCGATGGCGGCTGCCCGGTACGTCTCGGGACGCCGGCGGTCCGTCCGGTCCTGCCGCTGCCAGTCCTGCTGGATCATCGCCCAGTAGTCGAGTTCCGTAATCCGTGCGAGTTGCAGCGAGTCACGCAGTGGTTCCACGGGCAGCTGGTCGCGTGCCGCCGCCCTCATCGCGGCCACCGGTTGGCCCCGCGGCGGCATCGAGCCGGTCGCCGACGCCCCGCCGGCGCCCTCTTTCAGCCAACGAGCGAATCGTCGCATCCCGGCCGAGGTCGAGCCACGGTACGGGCCTACGGCCGCGCGGCTCAGTAATCGCGGGCCGTTTTCCGGTTGTTCGGCCGTATCCTCTTCTGCCGGCAGGACACACAGATCGACGGTCAGCATTCCGTCGGCCTGCAGCAGGACGCGCGCCCGCCAAGGCATTTGGGCATCCCAGGCGAGCGCGATGCCCGAAGCATCTTGGCCGTCGGCCAACACGGCGCAGGGCTGTGCCGACCCGCTGTGCAACTCGACCGGTTCCCCCACCGCCAACGGGCGCTCGCACAACGCCCAATCGGCGTCGAACCAAGTCAGCCGCGGCGTCTTTCCCGTGCCGTCGCCTTCCGCCGGCGCCTCGTAATACCATCCGCCAGCACCCTGCTCCCGGGCGGCAAACGCTTCGGAAGCCTGGAACCGTTGACCGTCGGCGTAGCGGATCACCGGGTCCCAATACGTTGTATCGCACGCGATTGAGCCCCGCTTGTCCACCGCAAAGCGGATCGTGTCGCCCTTCTGAACCGTAAGGCTCAATTGCGGATCGCGCCCCTCGCCGTCGTCGCCCTCCAATGTGTGCCGCCATACCTGCTGCTCGTTGTGCAGGATCACCGCATGCACGCCGTCACCATCCAGGTGTGCCTTGCGGACACGCCCGCGGATGGTCACCTCGCCGTCTGCCGGCGCCAGAAACCGCCGGACGCTGGGCGCTCGTTCACCCGGATGGTGCCAATCCCGGCCCACCCGCAGCCACGTTTCCGCACCCTGCCAGAACGTCGACTCGTACCAAGTCGCCTGCTGGTGTTCCAGCCGCACATAACCCGCATCCTGCTGGCTGGCCACACGAAAAGCCAAGCGCGGGACGACGGTCCGCTCGCTGCCTACCTCCGCCCGGCTCGTTGCGCGAGCCTCCACCAGCACGAGGGGCCACGCGGCCTCGCCGGTCGCTCTTGACCGATCGGTATCGGGGGACTCGTCATCGGGATCTTCGCCCGAGGCGCCGAGGCTCCGCACCGAGAGCGCGACAGCCTCCGCCTGGTCCGCGGGCAACTCGACCCGCTCGAGCTTCCCCGCCAGTGATTCCGGTGGCTGCTCGGCGAAGCACGCGAACCATTGATCGGGCGCGGCCGGATCGGCACCGACAACTGCCGCCGTCGCCCAGGTCAGGCAAATCGAAAGCATCAGGCAAGGAACCAGGATCTTTACTTGGTGGTTTGCCGGGGTGGCGCGTCCGAGTTCGCAATTCATGGTTTCTTCTCCAGCAAGGCGCAAGCGGCGTGGTAGTGTGCCAGGATTTCCTCGGCGGGCAGGGCTCGGGAAAACAGGGCGACTTCGTCGATGCGGCCTTCGAAACCGGACTGGCCGTCGGCGCGGCCGCCGATCACGATCCGCTCCCCGGCGGCAGCCGCCTCGGTGGGTGCGAAGCCTTCGAATTCCGGCTGACCGTTCACAAACAGGGCCACCTGCCGGCCGTGCCGGACCAGCGCGACGTGGTACCAGCTTTCCTGGGGCACCCAGTTTCGCAACGGGATTTGCTGAACCCCGTGGTGGGCGTCGGCGAAATCGGCGCCTTGATGGAACTGCAGCGTGCCAGGTGCGTGCGCGTGTCCGCCGATGGCCAGATGCTCGGCGGGACCCGACGCCTGGCCGTCCGAGGCGCGGGAGAACAGGTATCCGGTAACGGACCGGGCAT
>SLEY01000208.1 GCA_007124535.1 Planctomycetaceae bacterium | reverse complement strand
TGGCTTCGACAATCAGGGCATTCAGACGGGGGTCGGGGACAATGGTCACCGGCCCGGTACCTTGGACCATCGTCGGTTCGCCTCCGCCCATGCCCCCCAATCCTCCTAGCAGTCCTCCGATCAGACCGCCGCCCAGCAGATTCGAGGTGACGTCATCCAGCAGCGAGCCGCCGCCCGCCGCGCCGGCGCCGCCCATGACCTCCTGGACCAGCGAGCTGGCCACCTCGGCCTGAGCATACTTCAAATAAAACACGGTGATATCCCGCTGGGGCGCCATCGCGCCGGGGCCGGTGACGGTCCGCAAGAGTTCCTCGAATTCTTCCAACGCTTGGGGATCCTCTGAGGAGATCAGGATTCCTTGCGGGGTGATCGCCACCCGAATGTCGCTCGCCGGTTCCTGCTCGGCGGCCCTTTCCTCCGCCGGCTCTCCCGGCCGCCGCTCTCGGATCACGTTCGGCGCCTCGCCGACCGTGCCGGGGACGCGCGTTGCGGGCGTTTCGACCGGCCCCGTCTCGCCAGGCGCCGCTTCGGTCAAGATCGCGGGCTGAGCTACAAACTGCAAGTCGGCCGCGTGCTCGAATCCGCGGCCCCCTCCATGCGGCTGGGCAGCCCGATCCGGGTTGGAAATCGACGGTTCGACGGCGGCAGGATCCGCCGGAGCCGAAGGCGCCAGCGGGCGCGACGGCGTGCGGGGCAGCCAACTCTCGGAGGCCTCCGGATCGATCCGAGTCGCGGGGGGGCTCTCCCCCGGAACCGCCATCCCCGGACTGGTCGCCGCAGGCGGCAAGGGCAACGTGACCTCACCCGCAGCTTCTTCGTCTTCATCCAGCGGCGTGACTGCCCGCAAACGGACATTCGACGGAGTCAGGGCGGAAGGTGTCACCATGCGGATCCGGTTCTCCCGACCCCACAACTGCTCGACCGTCTCCAATGCCGAATGGGCGGCCGACCCATACAAAGGAATCACGCGAACCATCGAGCCGGCTTGATGCTCCTCCGCGGATCCCTCCAGTTTGTCCACCAAATCGCGGATCTGGTCCAGTTGCGACTCCGTGCCCCGTACCCACAACTTCATCGACAACGGGTCGCCATCGACCACCGGATCGTCCGGCCGCCGGTTCTCCGGATCGGTCGACAGATTGAAAAATTTGTTGATCGCCATGACCACCATCTGCGGGTCGCTCCGCTGCAGCTGAATCACCTCGAATCGCTGCGTCTGACCTTCCAGCTGGCGAATGGTCTCGGCGATCAGGGCATGCTCCGACGAACGGGCCAAAGCCACCAGTTTGCCGGACGTCGTGTCCACCTCCAAACGCACCCCGGGAAGATTGGCCAGCAAGGTCTGGGTGATGCGCAACACGAGTTGCGGATCGGCCGCACGAACGAAATAGGTCTCCAGGGTCAATTCCTCCGGAGCTTCCAGTTCACCGGCCAACGCCGAAGACTCGTGATCGATCCGCCGAATCAAATCCTTCAACAACTGCAGTTGCTCCTGCTCGCCCGTCGCGAATAACCGCATTCCCAACGGATCGGCGGAAATGCTGATCTGCTGGTTGGAATTCTCATTTTCGCCCAATCCGAGCAGGGGGCGAACCACCATCAGCGCCTCTTCGGCCATCACGTGTTCCAGCGTGATGTCGATGATCCGATCCAAACCGGCGGATTCCGGGTTTTCAACCCGCTCGATCAAATCGCGAATCGTACGCAGCTTGCCCGCCGTCTCCGTGACCAGGATCTGCCGGGCCGCCGGAAAAGCGATCACGCTGCCATGCGGACCCAGATACGGCTGGACCATCGAACGCGCCTCGTCCGCCTGCATCCGAGCCAAAGGAAACACGCATTTGACCAACTCATATCGGCCCCGGTCGTTCAACTCGTCCAACGTGATCAGCGTCACCAGTTCGTCCGGAATCGGACTCTCCAAATCGATCACCAACAACAGCCGCTGGCGGCGGACCAGCGTGTAACCCCGCGTCAACAGATAGCTGTTCATCACGTCCAGGGCTTCATCCACCGTGTAGGCGCGATCGTCGCGATATGTGAACGAGCCGACCGGCAGGACCTCGACCACCAGTGAAAGATCCGCCCGATCCGCGAACCATTCCAAGACCTCGCGCCAGGGAGTCGCATAGAATTGGAAACGAATCTTTCCGTCGTCGACGACCTCCGCCCGCGGTTCGGCCGCCGGCTCCGAAACCCCTTCATCCCGAGCCAACCCTTCATCCCGAGCCAAATCGTCGGGGGCGGTACGTTCCGGCAAGAACGGGGCCGAGTCGCCGGGCAGGGGACGTGGATCGATCGGAATCCGTCGTTCCGGGGTGACTTCAGCCGGCTGCAAATCCTCGACCGCCTCGGTTTCCAGGGCCCGCAAATCCCGATCAGCCGGCTCTTCGACCAACTCCGCCTGCCTCGCCTCCCGTTCCGCCGCGTCCAAGTCCGCCGCGTCCAAGTCGTCCGCGTCCAAGTCGTCCGCGTCCAAGTCGGCCGCGCCCAAGTCGGCCGCGTCCAGGTCGTCCACGTCCAAGTCCGCTACGTCCAAGTCGGCCGCGTCCAAGTCGGCCGCGTCCAGGTCGTCCACATCCAAGTCGGCTACGTCCGAGTCGGCCGCATCCCAGTCGTCCATGTCCAAATCCGCCGCGTCCAAGTCGGCTACGTCCAAGTCCGCCGAGTCCAAGTCGGCCGCATCCCAGTCGTCCACGTCCAAGTCCGCCACGTCCAGGTCCGCCGCGTCCAGGTCGTCCACGTCCAGGTCCGCCGAGTCCAGGTCCGCCGAGTCCAGGTCCGCCGAGTCCAGGTCCGCCGAGTCCAGGTCCGCCGAGTCCAGGTCCGCCACGTCCAGGTCCGCCGAGTCCAAGTCGTCCACGTCCAGGTCGTCCACGTCCAAGTCCGCCACGTCCAGGTCCGCCGCGTCCCAATCGTCCATGTCCCAGTCGTCCAGGTCCGCCATGTCCCGTTGCGCTACTTCCGTTTCGTCATCAACGAACGGATCGGGTTCTGACGGAGGGGTAAGCGGTTCCCCGAGGGGCGCGTCGGACAATCCGGCCAGTTTTTCCCAAGTGGCCCGCTGCTGATCGTCCAGAACAGCTGCCAGCCGCCGCTCGTACAGCGCGCGGGTGATCCGCTGCTCGCCCTCACCGCCCCGTGCCAAATCGCGCGCGCGTTGCTCCAACAACTCGGCAACCGATGCCTGCTGATCTGCCGTCAGCCCCAGCGAACGCGCTAGGTTGTCTTCCCCCAAGGACAGCATGCCCGTTCGGGCGACGCGAAGCTGCTGGAGCCGTTCGCGCTGGGACAACGTCAGCAACTGGAACCCCAACCGTTCGGATTCCTCCATGAACGGCACAAGTCGAGCCACCTGCTGGGAGGGCGGCAGATCGCGGTTCTGTTGAACGATTTCCAGGGCCTCGTTTTCGCGGCGATCGATCAGGGCCCGCAGACGCGCCCGCACGTCACCCGACAGCCCCAATTGTTCCGCGATGACCGGATCGCTGGTCAGAGCGATCACCCCTACAAAGGTCGGGTCGGCAGCCGGCGCCGCAGTCCCCGAAAAAGCGAACAGGACGAACAGGCATGCCAGCCAGGCCCCTACGATGCGTCGGTTAGCAAATGAAGTCAACACGGGACAGTTTCCCTATCTGGGCGTGTGCGACACGAACAAGGCAACTTGAACAATATACGCAATCAGCCGCCGGAAAAAAAACCGACGGTTTCTAAAGAAAGGATCTCGGCCGTTGGGCTCCTTCCCGCGCGCCCCAACTGCCGGCGGGTAGCCGCCGACGGTAGAGGCTCCCACTACAACACAAATAACGGAAAAAAACGGCAGGCGGGCCGCCTTTGCAACGAGAGCGCCCCCTGTTGCCAAACCCCCGCGCGGGCAAAAGGTTTCGGTACTTAACAGCCTATCGTCTCGCTACCACAATAAGGTCGGTACTCGATTCCCTCTGATAGGGCTGCTCCGCATATCCTCCCCAGACTTCGAAACTCCGGCATCCGGCACGGACGAAGCATCGCTCCAAATCAGCCGCCTCCAGACCGAGCAGAGGAATCGACTCGCTCTCCAGCGTCGGTGGGTCGTGGCACGTGCTGACCAACAGATCGACAAACCCTCGCGTTCCCGCACGGTGAACCCCTTTGATGACCAAACGATCGCCCCCGGGATCGGTCAGTCGAAAGCATTTCTGCCACCGGCAGGGACCGTCCGGGAAACTCCAAAGATTCAGCACATGCACCACGATCACGCCATCCCGGCGCACCGCTGCGACCAATCGCCGGATGACCTGTTCGACCGCAGCATGATCCGCGGCCAAAGCCAGCGAATTACCGACGCAGATCGCGGCATCCCACGCCTCCGCAGCCTCGATCGGCTGCTCGAAACTCCGCACCACCCACTGGAGGCCTTCGGGGGTTCCATGAAGATGTTTTGCTTGGGAAATCATCTCGGCACTGACATCGGAGCCCTGAACCTCAAGTCCCCAACGGTGGAACATGGCCGCATGATGGCCCGGCCCGCAGGCCACGTCGACCAGCCGATGCACCGACGCCTGAGAGAATCGTCGCCGGTAGAAACCCGCCTCGTGAGCTAGACGCTTGGGCCAGTCGATCAGGGCGTCATAGACATTCGCGGCGTCGCGGAACGGCGATGAATCCACCATGGGATACCTCCCGGGGAAGCTAAAAGAAGAGGAGACGCACCGCCGCCACCCCCGCCAGACAGAGCACCAGAGCGTTAAAAACGCCTTGCGGCAAGCGTTTCAATACCGAGACGCCGATCAGAGCGCCGATCATGACCACCGGCGCCACCAGCAGATCGAAGGTCAACGTCCGCGGTGTGATCATTCCCAACAAGACAAAACCGGGGATTTTGCTGAGATTGACCACGAAAAAGAACCAGGCAGCGGTACCCAGGAATTCCTGCTTTCCCAGTTTCTGGCCGACCAGGTAGATGCTCATGACCGGCCCGGCCGCATTGCCGACTGTGGTGCCGAATCCTGCCAGCAGGCCCGTGCCGCCCACCAACCAACGCCGATCAGGCAATGGTTGCCAACCCAACCACTGGCGTGCCAGTTGAATGCCCAACAGCCCCAGCACGATGGCGCCCAGCAATCGGCGAAGGATGCCGTCGGGGACGGTGGCCAAGACCAGATAACCGGGAATCATGCCCACCAGGACGTAGGGGACCAATTCGAGCAGTCGCGTCCAATCGGCATGGCGCCGGTAGTAGCCCAGCGCGAACAGGTCACCGACCAGCAGGATCGGCAACAAAGCGCCGACCGAAAGCCGTGTCTGTTCGGGAAAGGCTTCCGCCATCAGCGCCACGGCGGGGATGGCCGCGCCGGGCATCCCGGTCTTCGAGAAACCCACTAGAAGAGCTGCTGCCGCGCCCATCAACAGGGCAGTGGTTCCAAAATCCTCCAAGTGATCGCTCCCGTGCTGTTCTTAAAACTCTTGCAAGTCCTCGTCGCTCCACTTCCACCGCCGTACCGCCCAACGCGCGAGCAACGGCAGCAAGGCGGCCACCGATAATCCGATCAGCAGCGGTACATCCACCAGGTTCCACACGCTTTGGTGGGCCATTTCGCGCAGCGAGGGCAGCCGGGATCCGGCCAACACAAGGGCGGCATTGCCAGGAATCAGGCCCAACTGGGTGGTCCAAAAGAACGCCCCGACCGGGATCGGGGTCGCAGCCGCGACACAATTGGTGATCCAGTAGGGCGCCCCCACCAGCCGCAAAGACAAGAGATACACGGGCCCGTCGCGTGAGATGGCCCGATCCAGCTTGCGGACCAGTCTGCCAAACTTGGCGCGCGCGAAGTTCGGAAAAACAAAGCGCACCCACCCGAATGTGATCACGGCCGCAAAGGTGAGCCCCAAATTGACCAGAGCTAAACCAGCCCAAAAACCGTACAACCAGCCAAAAACGACCGCCTTGCCGAACGTGCCGGGGATCAACGAGCTGGCAATGTAAATGCCCAGCCCAATCACCCAAGCGGTCAAGGGATAAGCACGGACCAAGGAGCGCAGTTGCTGCTCCTCCTCAATCACGCGCTCCAAGGCCATTCGCTCGCGTAATCCAATGTATAATACGCCCACCACCAGGAAAAACACCAGCAGGGGGACCCACCTTCGTTTCATCACGTCGCTTTCACCGGAAGCCTGTCACGAACCTGGCCGCGACCAAACCGGCTAAAGCTTAACGGCGAATCACGGGCATGCCAACGGTGGGCGCCTTGATCCACGCCCGCCGGTGTGCGACAGTGACACGGGGCGTCTGCCAGCCGGGGAGTTGCGGATCATGAATACTGCTGCCAAAGCGTTGCCAGCCCGTCTGCTGGCGCTGTTGGGGTTCTGCTTGCTTTGCGGGTGCCAGCGATCGTCCGATCCGGGAGTTCCGCGGCGGTTGCGACTGGCACACGTCTACGAAGTCCGCTCGCCAACCCATGCGTTCGGCGCCGGTTTGCTGGCCGAACGATTGGCTGCGGCGGATGTCGGTCTGGAAGTCACCGTGTTTCCTGCAGCCCAATTGGGGAGTGAAGCCGAGTTGCTGGAGCAACTGGTCGCCGGCGAATTGGAAATGGCGATCGCCGGACCCTCGTTCCTGGCAATGTGGCACCCTCCGATCGGGGCTTTTGATGCGGCGTATGCGTTTACGGATCTGGACCATATGCTGGCGACGTCGCGAGGCGAGATCGGCCAGGTGCTGTGGGAGGAACTACGTACCCGTTACGAAGTGCGTGTGCTGGACACTTGGGTCTATGGAGCGCGGCACATCACGTCGAATCGGCCGATCCGTCATCCGGACGATTTGCGCGGATTCCGCCTCCGCTTGCCCGGCGCGCGCGTCTGGCAGGCCTCGGGGGAAGCCTTGGGGGCCAGTCCGATGCCGGTGGCGTTTGCGGAAGTGTACATGGCCCTGCAACAAGGGATTGCGGATGGTCAGGAGAATCCGGTGCCGACGATCCAAGCGATGGGTTTTCACGAGGTGCAGCGGTACGTGAATTTGACCGGCCACATTCAATCGTCAGTCCAGATCCTGGTCAACGAGCGGGTTTGGCAACGACTGGATACGGAACAACAGCAGGCCTTGCACCAAGCGGTTCGCTCGCTGGGCGACGAGGTCGCTGCGGGGACCGCCCGTCAGGATCGCGAAATCCTCGAACAGTGGCGGGAGAGCGGCGCCCTGACGATCATCGGGGATGTGGATCGGGAAGCTTTTCGTCGCCGCGCCCGGGACTACTTTGCCACCGGCTTTCCCTTCAGCGATCTGTATCAGAAGATCACCCGGCAAGCACCGCCGGAGCCCGACTCGGCCGAGGCGACCGCCGTGGAGAATCGGCGTCAATCTTACTCCGATGAGGGGGTGTCTCGAGGAGCGGAACCGTGAAACGTCGCTGGTCAGAGCCCGTTCAACGCGGAATCGGGTGGATCATCCAGGTCGAGCGGCTGCTGGCGGCCGGCCTGCTGGTCGTTGTCTTCGGGACGATGGCTGCCCAAGTGCTGGCTCGCTACGTGTTTCGCGCTCCGATCGCTTGGAGCGAAGAACTCGCCCGTTTCGCCCTGATCTGGCTAGCCTTTATCGCCGCGTCGCTGGTGATGGCCGAGGGCCGGCACATCACGGTGGACGTCGTGTCCGGGTGGCTGGGACCGCGGGCCCGGTTGCTGTTGGAATGCTTTACCACCAGTCTGGTGGTGCTGACGTGCCTGATGCTGCTGATCGGTGGCCTCCGTTTCGTGTGGCGGGTGGGATTGGTCGGCTCACCGGCCCTGGGAATCCCCATGAGTTGGTGGTATGGTGCCGCATCCCTCGGCCTGTTGTTGATGGCCATGCACTGTCTGTTGAACCTTATTGTGACCCTGCTGACAGGTAAACCCTTGCGCGAATCGACCGACCAGGCGGCGGATCCGCGGGAGTTGGGAACTCGGGAGGTGGCATGATTCTCACGTTTTTGGTCGTGGCCATGCTCGTGCTGCTGGCCCTTCGTGTGCCGGTGGCTTTTGCTCTGCTCCTGCCCTGCCTGATGTACGTCGCGTTTTCCGAAGACATTTCGTTAGGCGTGGCCCTGCAGCGGACGGTCGCCGGATTGAATTCGTTTCCGCTGCTCGCGGTGCCTTTGTTCATCATGACGGGTTATCTGAGCAACGCGGCGGGGTTGGCCGAGCGGTTGTTCCATTGGCTGTTCCGCATCTTGGGACGTTTACCGGGCAGTTTGGGGTATGTGAATGTGGCCAGCAGCGTATTGTTTTCCTGGATGAGTGGTGCGGCGATTGCGGACGCGGCGGCTCTGGGATCCGTGTTGGTGCCTGCGATGCGGCGCCGCGGCTATGAGGAAGGTTTCGCCTTGGGCTTGACCGGGGCCTCGTCGATGATCGGGCCGATCATGCCGCCCAGCATTCCGGCGATCATTTACGCGGTGACCGCGGGCGTCTCGGTCGGGGCCCTGTTTTTTGCGGGTATCCTGCCCGCGCTGGTCTTGGCGGGCGTCCTGTGCGTTTACGTGTTTTTCGCTGCACGCCGCCAGGCGGAGACCGCAAACGAGGAATCACTGGCGGGCAGTCGGGTTTCGGCCACGTTGCGAGCGCTGCCCGTGTTGGGAACCCCGGTGATCATCTTGGGCGGGATTCTCGGCGGGCTGTTCACGCCCACCGAGGCGGCCGCGGCGGCGGTGATGTACGTATTGTTCCTGAGCCTCTGCTACCGCTCGTTGCCCCTGCGAGAATTGTACGCCGTCCTGTTGCGCACCGCAGCCACCACCGGATCGATCCTGCTGATCGTGGCGGCTGCGAATCTGTTCGGCTGGGTGATCGCCCGAGAACAAGGGCCCCAACACGTCGCGGAAGCCCTGTTGGGATTCACCGACAACCCCTACGTGTTCCTGCTGCTGGTGAACCTGGCCCTGCTGCTGATCGGCATGCTCCTGGAACCGGTGGCAGCGCTGCTGATCACGGTTCCGGTCCTGCTGCCGGTCGCCGTTCAATTCGGGATCGACCCCCTTCATCTAGGAGTGGTGATGATCTTGAACCTGGTGATCGGCCTGCTGACGCCGCCCGTGGGACTGGTGCTGTATGTGCTCAGCTCCGTGACGGGGGCTCCTTTCCCGCGGGTGGTGCGAGGCACGCTGCCCTTCCTGATCCCGCTGGCGGTGACCCTCCTGCTGGTCACCTTTTTGCCGGCGCTCAGTCTGTGGGTGCCGCGGGTGTTCGGGATTTGAGTCGCGGCCGGGGCCTAGACTTCTTTGGCGTCGATCCAGGTCATCAGACGGCGTAGACGGCGGCCGACTTCTTCGATTTCCAGCTGGCGGTCCTGGCGGCGGGCGGCTTTGAACGCGGGGGCTCCGGCCTTGTTCTCCAGGATCCATTCCTTCGCGAACTGGCCGCTCCGGATTTCGGCCAGGATCTTCTTCATTTCCTCGCGGGTCTGGTCGTTGACGATGCGGGGCCCGCGGGTGTAGTCGCCGTATTCGGCCGTGTTCGATACGCTGTAGCGCATGTAGTTCAACCCGCCCTGGTAGAACAGGTCGACGATCAGCTTCAATTCGTGCAAGCACTCGAAATACGCCATTTCGGGCTGGTAACCGGCTTCGACCAGCGTCTCAAAGGCCGCTTTGACCAACTGGCTCACGCCCCCGCACAGCACGACCTGCTCGCCGAACAAGTCGGTTTCGGTTTCTTCGGCAAACGTGGTCTCGATCACCCCGCCGCGGGTTCCGCCAATCCCCTTGGCATAAGCCAAGCCGAGGGCTCGCGTCGTTTCGGCCGCCCCTTCGCTGACCGCGATCAGGCAGGGCACGCCGCCGCCTTTGACAAACTCGCTGCGGACCAAGTGTCCAGGACCTTTGGGCGCCACCAACAACGCATCCACTTCCGGGGGAGGCTCGACCTGGCCAAAATGAACGTTAAAGCCGTGCGAACACATCAGGATGTTGCCGGGTTGGAGATGATCGACGATCCGGCAGCGAAACACGTCCCCTTGAATCTCGTCGGGCAGGAGGATCTGGATCAGATCCCCCTTTTGCACCGCCTCCTCGGTCGGGAGGGGATCGAAACCGTTCTCTTGAGCCAGTTGATAGTTCGGGGTACCAGCCAACTCACTGACGATGACCTGGCAACCGCTTTCGCGGAGGTTCAAGGCTTGGGCATGGCCTTGAGAACCGAACCCCAAGATCGCGATCGTCTTGTCTTGGAGCAGGCTGAGGTCGGCGTCCTGGTCATAATAAATCCTGGCGGGCATGTTTTCACTCCTCGCGATCGGAAAAGGAAGGGCTCAAGTGGTGGAAGGGGCGGAGCCGGGGGCCGGCGGGTCGGGATGGCTCCGGACCATGGCAATCCGCCCGGTTCGCACAAGTTCGACAATGCCGAAGGGGCGCATCCGGTCGATGAACGCTTCGATCTTTCGCTCCCGGCCGGAGATTTCGATCATGACCTGCTCCTCGCCGACGTCGACAATCCGCCCCCGAAATACCTCGACTAACTCCTTGATTTCGGTGCGCTTTCCCCCGGCGGGCGCCTGAATACGCAACAGCATCATGTCGCGCTCGACGTGCTCCTGCGCACTGATGTCATCGACGCGCACCACGGTCACGATCTTTTCCAGCTGCTTGCGGACCTGTTCCAGGACGCGATCGTCTCCGACCACGACGAAGGTCATCCGAGACAGCTGGGGATCCTCGGTTTCGCCGACGGCGAGTGAATCGATATTGTAGCCGCGCGAGGCGAGCATGCCCGAGATATGGGCCAGCACGCCGGGCACGTTCTGCACGAGGGCGGAAAGCACATGTCGCATGTTCGCAGCAACTCCCCTATTCGTCCATCAAAACCGCGGATCTTAGCTTTCGCCGCGGAGGCTGACAAGGGGACCGGTTCAAGCGGATGGTCCGGGGTTGCCACGCCGGGGCAGCGTCCGGGAGCACGAGCACCTCCGCGTGCGAGTGATCGATTTATCCCCAGAATTGCCACCAGGGACGTTTCGGTTTGACCGTGCCGGGGTTCCGGCCGATCACGCCGCTGGCTCGAGCGTTGCGGAATTGGTCGGCACAGTACTGGGCTTTCCCGAGATCGGCCCCCAGGAAATTTGCCCCATCCAGCTTGGCATCGGTCAG
>SLEY01000014.1 GCA_007124535.1 Planctomycetaceae bacterium | reverse complement strand
CGGTGAACACGTAGGGGATCAGCGCGCTACCGCTGGCAGCCGCCGCCTGCAACAGCTGTCGACGATTCATTTTCATGGTATGCCTCCCAAGAGCAAAGGTTTCGATTTGCCGAGCCCCCGCAGACGCGGCATCTGAAGCACGGGTTCCCCGCCCAAGATCGGAGGGGACCCACGGTCAATTCACACGGTGCCCGGGTAAGCCATCCAGCTCATTTGCCGAATCAGGATGACCTCCCGGGCCAAACAGGGTGGCTAGGGGTTAGGGCAAAGTTGCCGGTTTTCCGCTATTTCGAGCGGCAAGGATATTGTAAACCTCCCAGTTGATGTCCTCGGTGACGAACCGGACGCTGCCATCTCCGAACAGGAACTGGGAGCCGCCCGGATGGGCACTGGCGAAGTTGGCATCGTGGTTACCCCACGAGCCGACGATCGGACCGTTCATCGGCGAGGTCGTATTACGCGCCGAATGCCACCCCCAGCGGAAGACCGGACCATCGGCACGGGACTGCGTCACGCCGTCGATCAGGTTCCCACTCTCATCACGATACTCTTCGACACGCCGTTCGCCGATGGCGAGGGTATTGGACAGTCCGTCCGTCACCTGCGCGAAGGTCAACTGTCCCGCTCGGGTCCAAATTTGCCCATTCGGCCCTAAGCGGGGCATCACAAACATACCGTTACTGTGATTATCGATGAGATCCGCATGGACGTGGCTTCGGCTGCCGTCGCGCATCTGGCCCCCGCCGCAGAAGGCATAATCACCGCGAGCCTGCTGGTTCCCATCGGGCTGACGTTCCGGTGGGCGGCGTGAGGGACAGAAGTACAAACCGACCGGATCCTGCGGGTGATTGTCCGAGTGACCGTAGTCCGCATGGATGTTGAAGGTATCGTGGAGTGTATCCAATTCGAGATAGGGCATCAGCAGCACCCAACCGCTGAAGCGGCTGTACCGCCATTGGCCGGCCGGCGTGGGGGATCCGCTCGGCCGCGGCTGCAGAGCACCCGCCGGGATGACTCCGTAGGTGTCGTGAAAATTGTGGACGGCCAAGCCAAACTGTTTCAGGTTGTTGGTACAGGTCGAGCGCCGAGCGGACTCGCGCGCTGCCTGAATCGCGGGCAAGAGGAGTGCGACGAGCACACCGATGATGGCGATCACCACCAGCAATTCGACCAAGGTAAAGCCCGAACGGTGCTTTCGATGGCGAGGGGAAAGGTTCATGATATTTTGCTCCTTGAGAAGGAAGACATAAAAGAAACGGGATAATCGCAAATTCGGAAGTTTATTTTCAAAGCTCCAGGTCGAGCGTGTTCTCCTGTTCTTCCACGGTGGTTTCCAAAGGGGTGTCCAACGGGTTGGAATACTGCTCCGGGATCAGAGAGCGCGGAGGTTCATAGCCCGGATCGTCCGGTTCCAGATCGGGATCCGCTTCAGTCATCACGGTGACCAGCACCTTGTACTGGCCGGGTGCGGCCCGCATTTCGAAGGTTCCGTCCGAACCGATTCGCCCCGTGACACTGCTCATCCCCGTGTCGGTCGGGTTCAGCATCACGGTGCCATGCGGAACCGGCTGTCCTTGATGGGTGACGGTTCCGCGGACGGGATAGTTTCCGTCACTCTCTCCACAGCCGAGAACTGCCGACAGGAAGAGGCCAATCAGGAGCAACTTTGCCAGCGATAGAATCCGGCAGGCAGAAGCCGGTTTGCGATCCATTACGAGTCTCATCGAGTTTCCTCCAAGAAAGAAACGCTTGCGCGATGAATTAGAGTAAGTAGGGTGCTGTGCGATCGATCCCGCTGAAACCACGGGTGCCGCGTTTCGGGACATCAAGCCGACGAACTGGAAGCCTGCGCCGTGCGCCCTTTGCCTTCCGATCATGGCTCATCCACTTTCCATGCTCTGGGGAATCATTGTCCGCCGGGACATGTCCAGGTTTCCAAAAAAAACCGTCTGGTAAGGAGATGGTCTGTCCACCTAAACAACTGGGTACCATCCCTCACGCTGCGGTGGGTGGATCAAGGCTTCGGCCTCGGGACAGTTTCTGGCTTGCATCGCCGGGCCATCCCAATCCAGTTGCTGGCCGACCCGGTAGGCGACGACGCCAGCCAGGACGGTTTCCGAAATCGCGGCTCCGTAGTCGAAATCGGAGGCGGTTTCCCCGCGGCCTTTGCAAGCCTCGGTCCACTCGTGGTAATGATTCTCGGGACGGGGCAACGAAGGTTCGGGCGGCGTATAATCCGCAAAGGCCTCATCGGGTAACAAGCGAAAACTGCGGGCCCGGAAATCAAATAACAATTGCCCCCGCTCGCCATCGATCAACACGCCCTCGTCCGGCAACTCGGCCCCTTCGACCGGGTAATCGGGGGGCGAGCGCCGGCCATCGTACCAGGAAACTTCCAGCGGCTCCCCGTGGTCGCGGGCAAATTGGTAACGCACCACCATTTCCTGCGGCGCCACGTGCGGATCGGCCAGCGGCCCTTCCGTTTCGATTGTGCTCGGATAGCGGAGGTTCAATCCCCAATAAGGCGCGTCCAGAATATGGCACGCCATATCGGCAAAATTCCCGTTCCCAAACCCCCAAAATACGCGCCAGCCAAAGGGGTGGTAATGGGGGTGGTAGGGCCGTTCCGGCGCCGGCCCCAGCCACAGATCCCAGTCCAGATTATCCGGGATCGCCGGCGTGTCCGTAGGCAACTGAGTGCCCGAATGACGCAGCACCTTGTTGCAAAACGTCACCACCCGCCGGACGGGGCCCAAAGCTTCGGCACGCAGCAATTCCACGATCCGCCGCAACGCATCGATAGCGTGCAATTGGTTGCCCATCTGGGTGACCACCCCGTTGCGCGCGGCCGATTCGGCCATCGCCCGAGCCTCGCCCACGGAACTGGCCAGCGGTTTTTCACAATACACGTGCTTGCCCAACT
>SLEY01000195.1 GCA_007124535.1 Planctomycetaceae bacterium | reverse complement strand
GCTGCTACGACCCGGGGCCCGGCGATGTGGCTTGTGGCGGCTGCGATGCCTGCCAGCTTCGTCGGCGCGGTTTTGCAGAAAATGGCCTCGCCGACCCGATCGCTTATCAAACGTAACCGCTTGCTCGCTACGGAAACCGCTCCGTCTTCGATTGCGATCGCCTCCTTCGTGCGAGCGGCGTGCCGTTTATTCCGTGTTGCCGGGCGCCGCTTCGTCGGTAACCGCCGGATCCCCGGATGGTTCCGCCTCGGTTTGCGTATCGGGTTCCGACGATTCGTCTTCGGGAACCTCGTCGAAGGCGGGACGCTGGCTGACCGCTTTGACCCGGTCGTGCACGCCGACGAATTCCAGTACGGCTCGGGGCCCGGCGTCGCCCAGTCGGGGTTTGGCCAGTCGCAGGACGCGTGTATAGCCTCCGTCGCGCTCTTCGAACCGCGGCGCGATCTCCTCGAACAGCACCTGCACTGCCTGTTTGTCGCCGATCATCTTCAAGACGCGGCGGCGGGCGGCGACGGCGGGCGCGATGGCCTGGTTCCACTGCTGCCATTGATCGCTGTTGCGCCACTGCCGCCATTTGTCCGAATGCGGCTCGGCATCCGTGGCGAAGGCTTCCGCCCGGCGCTGCGAGTGCAGCGAGCGGCGGGCGATGGTGATGCACTTTTCCACCAGCGACTGGACTTCCTTGGCCTTCGGCAGCGTGGTGACCACCCGGCCTTTGACCTGGGGAATGCTCTCATCCAGATCGGGATCCGTTTCCCGCTCGGTCAGGAACATACTGCTGGCCAGGTTACGGAGCATGGCCTTGCGATGGCTGGGCGATCGCCCCAGGATTCGGCCGCGTTTTCGGTGTCTCATGATTGTTTGTTTCTGCGATTAGGGAGGTTGCCGCGGAGGCACGTTCGGACGCAAGGGAACGGCGGCGGCAGGATGGAAACGGACGGGACCTCTCCCCGACTTAACGGATCATCTGCGCCGGAGGCGGCAAGCGCATCCCCAGGTGCAGTCCCAGATCTTTCAGTTTTTCCCGGACCTCGGTCAGCGTTGTCTCGCCGAAGTTGCGGACTTCCAACAACTCGTCCTCGTTCCGCATCACCAAATCACGGACGGTGTTGATGCCTTCGGACTCCAGGCAGTTCATGGCTCGGACGGACAATTGCACGTCGCTCAAGCTCATGTTCAACTTGGATTCGAGCAGGGCGTCGAACGATCCGGCTGCGGCTCGCGGAGGCGCCGTGATCCGGGGTCCCAATTCGTTGTACTGTACGAACGGATTCAAGTGTTTACGGAGGATCTTGGCGGATTCGACCAGCGCCATCTCGGGGTTGACCGACCCGTTGGTCCAGATCTCCAACGTCAGTTTGTCGTAATTCGTCTTCTGCCCCACCCGGGTCTCTTCGATTTCGTAACGGACCCGCACCACGGGGCTGTACACCGCATCGATGGGGATGATGCCGATCTCGTGCTCGGCCGCACTGTGTTCGGTCGAGGGGACATATCCCCGGCCGTTTTCCACGACCATCTCCATCATGAAGGGAACGTCCTCCGTCAGTGTGGCCAGCACGTGGTCGCGGTTGACCACATGGACATCGGCATCCGCCTGGACGTCGGCGCCGGTGACGACCCCGCTGGCGTTCTTTTCTACGGTGATCACGCGGGTGGATTCACTGTGATTCTTGACCACCAGCGCTTTGACGTTCAGCACGATATCGGTCACATCCTCGAGCACGCCGGGGATCGTCGAGAATTCGTGCTGGGCGCCGCGGATTTTGATCTGCGTCACGGCACTGCCCATCAGACTGGCCAGGAGGATCCTGCGCAGGCTGTTGCCGATGGTCACGCCGAAGCCGCGTTCGAACGGTTCGACCGTGAATTTTCCGTAGGTCGCGGTGAGGCTGTCCGCCTCACATACGACCACGCTGGGCAATTCGAGTCCGCGCCAGCGAATATGCATCTTACCCTCCTCTGGGGATCGCCCTACGCTGCTGTTCCATAAACCGCGTGGTGGGTTGGGGACTATCGGATGGGGACGAGGCGGAGTCCGCCCGCGTTACACGCGCCGCTTCTTCCTTGGACGGCAACCGTTGTGCGGAATCGGCGTGCAGTCTTCGATCGATTTGACGGTCAGGCCGGCCGCCTGCAACGCGGTGATCGCGCTCTCCCGTCCCGATCCGGGACCCCGCACACGGACATCGACCTCCTTGACCCCGAATTTGATCGCCTTCTCCGCCGCCTGCTGGGCCGCACATTGGCCGGCAAAGGGCGTGCTCTTGCGGCTGCCCTTGAAACCGCACGTCCCCGCACTGGACCAACACAACGTGTCGCCCCGCGTGTCGGTGATCGTTACGGTCGTGTTGTTGAACGTCGCCTGCACAAACGCCACCCCCACCGTGACGTTCCGCCGCACTCTCCGCTTCTTCGATTTTGCCACCGCCTGACAACTCCTGTCACTGCACCACTGACTGCTTCTGTCCTGGAACGCTTTCTATCTCTTCCCACCCGCGAAATCGGGGACGGAACCCTGCGATTCTAACGCAGATCCTTGACCCCCTTCTTGCCAGCGACCGTCTTCTTGGGACCTTTGCGAGTCCGGGCGTTGGTCCGCGTCCGCTGGCCACGAACCGGTAACCCCACCCGATGCCGGAGGCCCCGGTAACACTTGATGTCGCGGAGTCGGTGCACGTTCTGCTGCACCTGCCGCCGTAGCGGACCTTCGACCACATAATCCCGCTCCAGCAACGCCGCCAGACGCCCCAGTTCGTCGTCCGCCAACTCGCGCGCGTGGCGACGGGGATCCACCCCACCCTTGTGGCACAATTCGCGAGCCACCTTGGGACCCACTCCGTAAAGGTAGGTCAACGAAACGACGGTCGGTTTGTCGTTCGGAATGTCCACACCCAAAAGACGCGGCATAACCTGAATACTCCTCTCGAGGC
>SLEY01000098.1 GCA_007124535.1 Planctomycetaceae bacterium | reverse complement strand
CACCGCTGGATCGGTGACGACGGAGCGTTCCGCATCGATCTGGCTCAACAGCGTCAGACCTACCCCGATTTGGGATTCACCGCCAAGCTGGCCCCCGGTCAAACCTTGGTGATCACCGCTTCCCAAGACGCCAAGGGCCTGGGCCGATCTCTTTTCCTGACCGAATCGTCCCGAAGGCAGCGGATCCTCCTTCTGCGGTTGGCACAAACCCAATTTGACGATTTGTTCTCCCCCCCAAAGAAGTTCACCCCTATCGCCAGCCGCGGTCGTTAGCGTACCATGTGCGTCTGACCGATGACTGTGTCTGAACGTACCCTAGAAAAGGAGTGACCAATGCCCCTGATCCCCTTGCGCACCTTACTGGACCATGCCGCCGAAAACGGGTATGGCGTGGCCGCGCTGAACGTAAACAACATGGAGCAGATCCAAGCGATCATGGAAGCGGCCCAAGAAACCGACTCGCCGGTAATCATCCAGGCATCTCGGGGGGCGCGCAAATACTCGCAGGACGCCTACCTCCGCCACCTGATGCTGGCGGCCGTGGAATTGTACCCGGAAATCCCCATTGTCATGCACCTGGACCACGGCAACGCCGTCGCCACCTGCACCAGCGCCATGGACAACGGATTCACCTCGGTCATGATGGACGGTTCGCTGGAAGAGGATGGCAAGACGCCCGCCAGCTTTGAATACAATGTCAAGGTCACTTCGGAAGTGGTCCAACTGGCGCATGCACGCGGCGTATCGGTCGAGGGCGAACTGGGCTGCCTGGGCTCGCTGGAAACCGGCGAGGGGGAAAAGGAAGACGGACACGGCTTCGAAGGCGCTTTGTCCAAAGACCAGTTGCTGACCGACCCGGACGAGGCCGAACGCTTCGTCGCCGAAACCCAAGTCGATGCGCTGGCCGTGGCAATCGGCACCAGCCACGGGGCCTACAAATTCACGCGAGCCCCGGATGGCGAAGTGTTGGCGATGAAGCGGATCGAAGAGATCCATCAACGGCTTCCGAATACCCACCTGGTCATGCACGGCAGCTCGTCGGTCCCCCAGGAATTGCAGGATATCATCAACAAGCACGGCGGGAACATCCGCCAGACGTGGGGCGTCCCGGTGGAAGAGATCCAGCGTGGCATCAAGAGTGGCGTCCGCAAAGTGAATGTCGATACGGACAACCGCTTGGCCATCACCGGTGCGATTCGCAAGGTCTTTGCGGAATCGCCGGAGAAATTCGATCCGCGCGACTACCTGAAACCAGCCCGCGAGGCCATGAAGCAAGTCTGCCGAGACCGCATGATCGCTTTCGGTCAGGCAGGCCACGCCCCGGCCGTCCGCAAACTGATCGGTTAAGACTCGTCCGACTTTTCGAACCCGCCGCTGCCTCGCGGCGGGTTCGACGCCGGTCATCCCGCAAGCTACGGCAACCACGCCTGATACGCGGCCGCAATCTCCTCCTCCGACGGGCGACCGTCCCAAGCGATCACCGCGTAACGCAACTGAAGCACCTGACCCTCGGTCAAGGACAGCCGTTCCTGGTCCAAGCCCAGGGTCGCCGAAAGGTAGGCAAACGGCGCGGTCATCGTGAACCAGGAAACGGGGCGGGGATTGTCGGGATGATCGAACATGGCGATCGTCACCGGATGATCGTCGATGTGGGCCGTATAGGCGCACCACACGCCGCGGTGGATCCGCTGGCTCCCCGTGGCCGCTTCGCCCGGATCCCCCTCCGCGTTCCGGAATTCGCCCTCCTGGTCCATCGAGGCCACCATTCGGAGTCCGAGGCCGAAGTAGTTGCGACCCCATAGTTCGAGTGGTGATTGACCTTCGGCCGGCTCCAAACGGGTTTCCCATTCCAGCAGGGACGCATTGGGCAGCGAATTCGGGCGCAAGGTCACCTTCCGGGATTCGAGCATCAGGGGATCGCCTTCCGCGTTCTGCCACTGAAGTTCCTGGCTGATCGTGGCGGTCAGGCGGTCGTTTTCCGAGCGAGACGTGATCCGAGGCCCCCCCACCGGAACTTGTTTTCCGGCCTGCGCCGGCTCCTCCCAAAAATTGACGCCGTCGGCGCCGACGGCGAACATCAGCCCATGATGATGCAGATGATCGGCCGGCGCATCACGCAGCACCTGACGCCCCTCGGGCGTATACCAGGAATGCACATACGGTTTGAACGGACGGGGTGCATGCTGATAACGAAGTAGCTCTCTGTCCCCCAAACGAACAGTCACGGTTTGATCGGTGCCGCGAGTTTGAAATGTCTCACCCGCGGACGGAGTGGTCGTGAACGTGCCGAGGGCGGCACACACCAGAAGGGTGGCCGGAGCCGCCCATCGCAACAAGAGGATTCTCATGATGTTCCTTTCGATTCGGGCCCAAGGGATTCTGGTCCAGTATTCTCCAACCGGTGAAGTTACGCAAGTCGGATCGCGCGCGATGTGTGTTGAAACGGGCATTTTCGGTTGCTAGGCTTGGGAAGGAGCATCGGGTCCGAATTCTGTCAACACCCCGCTCGGGAACTTTCAGGCATCTCCGCGCATCGCATTCACTGGAGACCTGAACAGACCAAGCGGGCGCTCCTGGGGCGAACCGGCGTCGCGGTCGGCCAGGCCACAGGTGCCAATCAGGGGGGGGGCATTTGATCCCACAACCTATGTGGCTCGCTGCTTCGGTGCCCAAGGAAGGGGTAAATCGACGGTATGACGGCCAGACGAAAAGTCACACCCATGAACGAGCGGAACCTACACTTAGAAGAACAGCTAAGCGCCTACCTGGACGGCGAGTTGACCGACCAGGAACGGCACGACGTGGAGCGGGAGTTGAGCACGAACCCGCAAGCACGTCGTACCTTGGCGGCGTTCCGCGAACTTGACCGGCGTCTCAAGCAACTGGCCCGCCACCAACTGGGCAGCCAGGCCGCCAGCGGGCTTTTGGAAAAGTT
>SLEY01000426.1 GCA_007124535.1 Planctomycetaceae bacterium | reverse complement strand
TCCACCTGTTGGCAGGCCGGGCAGTGGCCACAGGGGTCCAAATGGGTTTCCGGCTGGACTTCACAGAAGAGGGCCTGAGCCAATCGCAGGGCGAACGTGCGTTTGCCCACCCCTTCCGGGCCGACAAACAAGAAACTGCTGGCCATCCGCCCCCGCGCCAGCGCCCGGCGAAACAGCTCGACAACCTCGTCATGCCCCTCGATCGTACCCCAACTCATGTCTGGCTCTCGCAACGCTCCCGGACCGCCCGACGGTTCAAATACGGATCGACAATCTCACAGACCCGGTGGTGAATCGTGTCCGGGTCCGGTTGGGCATCCAAGACCACGATCTCCGGCCGTTTCGCCGCCTCCTCCAAATATCCCTGGCGGACGCGTTCCATAAAGGCCCTCCCTTGGGATTCCATCCGGTCCGGCGGGCGGTTCATCCGGCGAATGGCGAGCGGCACGTCCATGTCCAGGACGAAGATCAAATCCGGTTGCTGGTCGGCCACCGCCACCTGGCCCACCTGCCAGAGGTCCGAGAGGTTCAATCCGCCGGCGTAGCCTTGATACACGACGTTGGCCAGCAGGAACCGATCGACCAGCACCACCTGGCCCCGCTCGCGTGCCGGCCGAATGATTTCCTCAACCAATTGGGCTCGCGACGCCATATACAGGAACATCTCCGCCCTGCGCCCCAACGGGATCTCCGATTTGTCCAGGAGGATCTCACGCAACCGTTCGCCCAACTGCGTACCGCCCGGATCGCGGCAGGTCACCACCGCCCGACCCTCTCCGCGAAGGTGGGCGGCCAACCGCATCAGCTGCGTGGTCTTGCCCGTACCGTCGATGCCGTCGAAACTGAAGAACATCCTGCCCCCAAAACCAGCCATTCCCGAGAAACCACTCGACGCCGTGATGGCAATCGACGTATTATAGAGCACACTTCCCGCCAGGTAACGCCCACCGAATGGAAACCATGTCTTCACTGGATCTGATGGCTGCAACCGCCTTTGGGGTGGAAGCGGTGACTGCACGAGAACTCCGCGCCCTGGGGTATGAAGCCAAAGGCGGATTGCCCGGCCAAGTCATCTTTGCCGGCGAGGTGGGCGCGATCTGCCGCGCCAACCTGTGGCTCCGCTCCGCCGATCGCTTGCTTCTGCGAATGGGTTCATTTCCCGCCCCGGACTTTGACCAGCTGTTCGACCAGACGCGGGAATTGCCCTGGGAACGCTGGTTGCCCGTCGATGCCACGTTCCCCGTTCACGCTCGCAGTCAGAACAGCCGCTTGACCAGCGTGCCGGCCTGCCAGCGGACGGTGAAGAAAGCCGTTGTCCGCCGGCTGCAAACCGTCTATCGCCGGCAGCAACTGCCCGAAACCGGCCCGCTGACACGCATCGAACTGCTGCTGCGCGACGACCTGGCCTCGCTGTACGTGGACACCACCGGTCCCAGCCTGCACAAACGCGGTTATCGCCCGTGGGTGGGCGAAGCGCCGTTGAAGGAAACCCTGGCGGCCGTGCTGGTGATGTTGAGTTTTTGGCGGCCGGGCCGACCGTTTCTGGACCCCTTTTGTGGCACCGGGACCATTCCGATCGAGGCGGCCATGATCGGCCGCAATCTGGCTCCGGGACTGCAACGCACCTTTGCCGCCGAAAGCTGGCCGACGTTGCCCGCCGCGCATTGGCAGCAGGCCCGTCAGGAAGCCCTGGATGTGGCCCAACCCCAACTGAAACACCCCGTTTTGGGCAGCGATATCGACCGGCACGCGATCGGATTAGCAGAACGGCACGCCCACCTGGCAGGAGTGTCCGGGTCCGTGAACTTCTGCCAGCAGGCATTCGAGCACTTGGAACCGCCCGCTTCCCACGGGGTCCTGATCGCCAATCCGCCGTATGGGGAACGGCTGGACGACGAACAGGCCTTACAACGGTTGTACGATGCCTTACCCCGCATCCTACGTCGCCTGGAAACCTGGTCGTGGTACTTCTTGACCTCGGATCGCGGTTTTGAGCGTCGTCTACGCCGTCGGGCGGACCGGCGGCGCAAGCTGTACAACGGGCGGATCGCCTGCACTTACTACCAATTCCATGGCCCCCGGCCACCCGCGGCGACATCATGATCGGCGGCAAGGTAACCGTCGCATTGGGGGATTCCCTTTGCAAGCGACCGATCACCGGGTATCATCGGGCGTTTTGCTGCTACGCCGAGGTCCCCTTCGGTGTGGTTTTACGTCGTGGTGCCGGGCGGCACCGTCCATGCATTTTGGGTCCGGAATGGCAGATATCGAACAGGAGAAACGTCGGGCGGCGGCGAGGAGTCTGGACTTGGTACGCGACGGTATGTGTCTCGGCCTGGGTTCCGGTTCGACGGCGACCATCATGTTGGAATTACTCGGCGAACGAGTGCGTGCCGGCCTGCGAATCCGTGGAGTGCCGACTTCCGAAGCCTCCCGTTGCCTGGCCGAGCAATGGGGAATCCCCCTGACCGACTTCGATCACGTCAACCGCCTGGACTTGACGATCGACGGGGCCGACGAAGTCGATCATGATTTGAACCTGATCAAGGGAGGCGGCGGGGCCTTATTGCGGGAAAAGATTGTGGCCTCCGTCAGTGACCAGGTGGTGATCGTCGCCGATTCGCGCAAACGGGTCCAGCAGCTGGGACACTTCGCGCTGCCGGTCGAGGTGGTTCGGTTCGCTTGGAAACCGATCGCCGTCCGAGTCAGGCAATTGGGCTGTACGGTCCAGTTGCGATGCCAACCGGACGGCCAGCCCTTCGAGACCGACGAGGGGAATTTTATTCTGGATTGCAACTTCGACCGAATCCGGGATCCACGCCAGACCGCCCGGGTGCTGGACGCCATGCCCGGCGTCATGGAGCACGGCTTATTTGTCGATGTCGCCCACGTCCTGATGATTGCCCGCGGTTCGCAAGTCGAGGTATACGAGCGGTAGCCGTC
>SLEY01000392.1 GCA_007124535.1 Planctomycetaceae bacterium | reverse complement strand
TCAGGATTCGAGCCGAGTTGCATGGTTGCGGTTTGTAATTCTGGCGGTCGGCACCAACGCCGTAGCGACCAGACCCGACTGGCATCCAAACCCGGTTGCGGCTTTCAAGCCCCGCACGGGCCAACCTGTGGCCATGGAGCGAGCGGTGCCGAAATCCCTCGTCGAACCGGCTCGGAGGCCCGGTTGTCGGGGCCCAATTCGTGTGGTCACAGGCGTTTTGCCACTGGCTACTCGCTCCTCCCGGTAACCGTACAGCAAAGATGCCCCGTCCTTGTTAGCAACTAAAAAGGCCATTTGAAAACGGGGGGTTCAGCTGCCTTTGTAGAGGTGTTTAGGCATAAACCAGCGCGTTGGATCGGTCGAGAAGACCGGCGGGATCTGCGGGTCGAACTTGATCGATCCACCACCGTGGCCTGGGACGGTGATCCGCCACAGCCGTCCCGCCTGTTCGGGCTCGACGGGAATGTCGGCGCGCACGGAGTTGCCGTCCTTGTGCGAGCCGGCGTGATAGTTCACGTTCCACACGCGTTCCCCGTCCGGCCCCCAAACCGTGATGCGGCCCTGGGCATGGGGGAAGCCGACGTCCACGTAGAACTCTTCGACATCCTCGGGCACCATGAACCAGTGGCGGCCCTCGCGGTGCGAATGGGGCATCCCCGCCTCGGGCGCCAGGACAATGACCTCCGGATGGTCCACCGGGCTGACCGGCACGTCGAGGCCCCTGGGAACGCGGAGCCGGTAGTCGCCCGCGGGGGCGTCGGCGGGGATCTTGATGTTCTCCCGATCGTGGACCCGCCACTCCCCGACTACGGCGGCAACTCCGCCGGGGCCGATCACCTCATAGGGGGCTGTGGCGTCCTCGTCAAGCTGGTGCAGGCCGAGGAAGCGGTTGCCGGTGACCTGCGCGAACAGCTTCATCTCCAAAGCCTCGCCGGCCTCCTTCCGCAACACGATCTCTTGGTTCCGTTCACTGAGGCGCAGGGCGAAGGCCGTGCCGATGGGATCCGGCCTGCGGCTGGCCTTCTCCAACGCGGCCAAGGCGTGCGGGAAGAGTCGCAGCCCGAAGCCGGTGAAGATCACCGTGCCATGCCCGTAGGTGTACTGTCCCTGGACGTGTTCGGGCTCGGCGGAGTCGTACACCGCCTGCGTTACCCAGTCCACCCAATGGGTGGTTCGCCGCAGGTAGCGCTCCTCGCCGGTCAGCATCCAAGAGAACGCCTGCGACTCGCCGATGGGCAGGCCGATGGGGATCCAGCCGCCTCCCAACTCATGGGGTTCGTGAAATCTGTCCGCGTAGTGGAGGTAATACTCCTTGAAGTCGGGGCACCCGGTGTAACGCATGTACTCCCGGTCGCCCGTATTGTAGTTGTGCCCGTGCAAGCGGCCCTCGCGGTAGTAATGCATGTGCCCCTCGCCCAAGGCGCGCGCAGCGACCAGGAACCACGGGTCGAAAGTGGCCTCGTAGATCTCCAGCCACGACTTGATCATGGTGGAGGTGGTGCGTGGCAGGGTTCGGAAGGCGCCGCGCCGGGCCAAGTCCTCGAGCAGCCGGGCCTCTTGCATTGAGGAGCGGAGGTTGTCCAGCGCGCGGTGGTAGCCGGTCAGGTACCAGGCATGGAGCATGTACTCGGCCTTGTTGTGCATGGAGTACGTTTGGGTCACTGGCCCGCCCGCCCAGGGCACTGGGCCGACATTCCACAGGCCCACGCGGCGGGGGAGGTTTGTGCCCTCCATGCGCTCGCGGAGCGCGCCGCCCGCGTAGTGGCAGTAGCTGGCGTCTATCAGCTGGCGCGTGGCGGCCTCCACGATCTTCAGGAGGCGTGGGTCGCTGCTGCGGGCGTAGGGCGTCCATGAGTACGGCCAGCCGTGGTGCGCCTTGCGCAGAGCGCGGTAGAGCGACGGCTGCCTGGATTCCAGCGCGAGCCCCCCCCACGCGAACAGATCGCCGTGCAGCCACATGCCGTACATGCCGAGCTGCTCGATCCACTGGGGCACTGCCAAGGCAACCAGCTCGTAGATGCGCTCTTCTTCGGGGTAGTTCTCCCAGTCCTGGTGATGGATTTCGTAGAAGGCACCGCTCCGGGCGACCCAAGCGGGATCGGCCACACCGCGCAGCGTCTCGGCGTTCAGTCCTTCAAGCGTCGCAACCGCGTTGTCCTGGTCGGCGTCGGGGTTTTCGAAAAAGAGCCACATCTCCTCGGTGCGCGACAGGCCCTGCGCGTTCACCCCATCGACGTCGCCCAGCTCCCAAGCAGGTCGGATTTGCGAATGGATCGCTTCCTCTCCCATGATCTCGGGCAGGCGGAAGTCCAGCGACTCGCCCTCGTGGGCGTAGCGCAGCTGCAGGATGTTGAGCAGCCATTCGGAGCGGGTGAGGCTTTCGGGAGCCTCGTCCTCGTATCGCGCGGCGGAGGCGGAGGCGGCGGGGGCGCCCGGCTCCATGATCAGCTCTTTGTCGAAGGTGTGCCCGGCGGGGCGATTGTGTCGGGGCCAGTTGTGGAACCACAGCGCGCCGTCGCTGAATTCCAGCTCGGAGGGGTAGTTCTGCCAGAAGTCCTTGGCGCCGAAATACAGCCGCGCGCCGTCGCCCTCGGCCGCGGCCACTCCGGCGGCGCGTCTGCCGGGGAAGTTGACCTGGGCTTCTTCCGCCGAGATGTCGAAATGCTCGTAGTCGTACTGCAGGAGGAAGTCGCCGTCCTCCCACGTTCCCTCTTCCCCAAAGGCGGTGAGGAAGCCGCGTCGCTCGAAGCCTTCCGGCAACGCGAATTGCCACCCCATGTTGGTGATGCGTTCGCGGTTTCCGTCGCCGGTGAAGATCCACGTGTGGAAGATGCGCACCAGCGGGCTGTCGCGGTGGATCACGTACCGGATAACGTATTTGCAGAACTCCTCGCCGCCGTCCTCGCGGTACCAGCCTGCGCGCCGCAGCACGACCTTCTCCGGGCCGGAACACTCGACCTCGTAGCGGTCGGCCAGCGGGGTGCGGTAGGTCTGCCCATTCTCGTGTTCCACAAACGCGCCGCTCAGACCCTGCTCGTCCAACACCTTAACATAGTTCCCATCACCTTCGGCGTCGAACCACAGCCCCTCGTCGAACCGGAGCCGACCGGCCTCCACCACTGGGAAGCCTTCGGTCTCCGAGACTTCGAGCGCGTCGCGTTCAACGCGCTGGACGTCCGGGCCGTACTCCAGAAAAAACTCGCGGGCGCTGCCGTCGAGGTCGGTGGTAAAGTCGCACAGAACCCACCGGATGCTCCCGAACCGGGACCAGCGGGCGGTCTCCTTGATCTGGAGCGGGTGCTCCTGCCCGGCGTCGTCCACCAGCCTCAGGTGCGCCGTATCGGCCAGGGTTCCGCGAGGAAAAGGCACGCCCACGGTCACCGGCGCGCCCCGCTGGATCACACCCGGCTCATTGAGCACGCTCAGGCGGACGCGGCCCGCGCGCTCCGCGGGTTCGTCGAACACCTCGACACGGAACGACTCGGTGTGCTCGGCCAGCGTCTCGCCTCCGTCCACCCATGCCAGCTCGATCTCCGCCGCGCCGCCCACGGCCATCGCCTCGGGGATGGCCGGGTACATCACGAACCTCTGGCCGGGCAAGGGGGAGAGCTCGAAACGGGAAAGCTCGTTGCCCTGCGAATCGTTGATCCGCACACGCAGTTCGCCCCGAGGCGCTTCGTCAGCCATTTGGACGACCACGTCCAGATGCCTGTCCTGCGACCAGTAGCGATAGCGCGAAAGCAAGACGCGCAGGGGCGGGAACTCCTCGCCCTCCTCCGGATCGCGGAACCAGCCGCCGTCGTGGAGCGGCAGGGTGGATTCGATCACCTCCGCCGCCAAGAGTTCCGGGGTGGGTTCCTGTGCGTAGACGCCCGGCAGCGGGACCCATGCCAGAATCCCGAGGCACACCACGATCAACCTACGCACGGCTCCAAGTCGCAATCGCATCATTGTTATGCTCCCAAAAAATCCGAGGTCTGCAACCGTGTAGCTGAGCCCGCTTGACAAGCCGGCGGCCCTTGCGCGGCCACGGTTCCCATGCCCACCGGGCCATTGTATCACTTTGAATAGCTCGCGTTACGCCACCGACGCGAGGGAGTTCCGGTTGCGCTGAGTTCGGCCGGTGTCGGCGGCCGTTCGTCGATGAACTTGACACCAGGCCGGATCGGCCAGGCGAGTGAGCCCACGTCACCATCGCGGCCGCGGCCTGCGGATCACGATCGACGATCCGCTTCCTCGGAGGGCGGCGGCGAGACGGGTTGGTCTTTGATCGTGGGTGTCGGCGGTTGGTTCGCGCAGTACCTGGTACGCACGCGGTTGTGAGTGAGATGGACAGGGCTGTGGCGCGATCTACTCCGACCGACTAGCCGTCCCCGACGATGATTGCACCAAAGAACATACCGGAACACACCAATACACGCAACCACCATTCCCCCAGAACAAGTTGCAAATAAACAGGAAGAGTCAGAAAACAATCGCAGAAAGCGGCAAAAAACGGGCCCGTAGGGTTGCAATCTTGGCGGACGACGTTCACAATTCTTATCAGTGATTGTATCAGCGTTGGTCGGGTATGGACTGGCTACTGCCAACCTCACGAAAGGTTGCCAAGAAACGGAGCCTTGTCGATATTATCCGTTATTGGGTGATATCAGGATCTATTTGATAACTTGTTGCAGGCGTGAGAGGCTCGTTCGCCTACTCGGCGATGTCCCTCGGCCGCTCCAAAACGCCGAGCGAAGGATGGATCCACCTGCTGTACGAGGGTTCCGGCGGCAGCCGCATCCCCCGCTTTAACCTCGCTTGGCTGCTTGAAGGCGAGCCGACCGGCGACGGCGAAGTGCCGGAGCTGGAATAGGACGCAAGTTTGTGGCCGTTCACGCTTCCGCGTGCTTTGACGGGGAACACACTCTTTCCAACACGCTGCAGACGTGAACTCCCACGACGTGCTACCACCCATTGCCATTTTGATTGTTTGAGGAGCGACGCGATGAACAACGAACGCTGCAAGACAGGTTTCTGCGCCCGAGCACCCGGTATTCCCGGAATCGGGCCGTACCTTGTTGCTCTGGCGGTAGCGGGGCCGCTGGCCGGGGCTTCGGAAACGTCCTTGTTCGAGATGCAGGAGTTATTCCCCGGGCGGGGCGGCCGGAACGTTGTTGTGGCCCAGGACGGGACCGTGCTCGCGTTCCACCGACGGGTAGTCCGCCGCAGCACGGATGCTGGCAAGACGTGGAGCCCGCCGCGGGAAATCGGACCCGACGCTGGCGGCAATACGATTCTCGATGAAAACACCGGCGACGTGATGCTGGTCCGGCCCGATGGAGGGCACCTGTGGCGCAGCGCAGATGCCGGGCAGACCTGGGCTCGCGAGAAGATTCGGGTGTTGCCCAACGGCCTCGGGCACGGCAGTCCCGACGGCGTGCCGGCCAACGCTGGCGCCATGCAGTCGGGCGTGACGCTGGAATTCGGCAAACACAAGGGTCGCCTGCTCATGCCCGCCCGCTGCCAGCCGCCCGAGGGCAATAACGAGGTGCGTTGGTGGCCGTACAACTACAATACGTCCCTCTACAGCGACGACCACGGCCGCACGTGGCAGACCAGCACTCCGTTCCCCGTGTTGGGCACCGGTGAGGGAACGCTCGCCGAGCTTTCCGATGGGCGGATTTATTACAACTCGCGCGAGCACATGAGCAAGGGCAACCGGTTCATCGCGTGGAGCCACGACGGCGGCGCCACATGGCTGGACCCTTCCCGTTGCCGGGTGCTGCCCGACGGCATGCGCGGTGACCGCTACGGCTGCATGGGAGGACTGGTGCGGTTGCCTATCGATGGCCGCGACGTGCTGATCTACAGTAACCTCGATTCCGACGGCGGCCATTTCCGGGGGGGCGGGCGGCAGAAGATCACGGTCTGGGCCAGTTTCGACGGCGCCGCAACGTGGCCTGTCAAGCGGTTAGTGTTCGACGGGCCCAGCGCCTATTCGGAGCTGGCCGCCGGCCGGCCCGGCACGCCGACGGAAGGACAAATCTATCTGCTGTTCGAGGGCGGTCACGGAGGTCAATACGAAGCCGTTCACGTCGCCCGCTTCAACCTTGCTTGGTTGCTGGAAGGCACCCCGACCGGCGACGGCCAGGTGCCGGAGTTCCCATAAACGACTCACCAGGCCCTCGATACGTCCCCCCCGCTTTCCGATGAAACTTCTCGGGCGCGGAGACGGCCTGATCACGGATGAAGACCGATTCGGCTGGCCCGTCCGAGTTCGCCTGTTTCCTGATGCCCTGGCAAATATCCACGACCACGTCTTTAGCCCGGAAGACTTCGCGCGGGTCCGGTCGCGAGTTGAATTCGGCTCGGCATGGCGGCCGTTTGTCGATGAACTTGATACCAGGCCGGATCGGCCAGGCGAGTGAGCCCAGGTCGCCATCGCCGCCACCCGGCGTCCGGCCCGATCCGCCCCTTCGCGAAGAATCCGCCAACTCGGCGACAGCCGCCCCTCGCCCCTCGTGACCTGCGGATCACTATCGACCGTCCCTCGCAGGGCGGCGGCGGGACGGTTGGTTCTTCGGCCGTGGTGTCGGCGGTCGCTCGGCGCAGTACCGCGGACGTACGCGGTTGTGTAGTGCGGGATACCCGGCCGGATCGGCCAGACGAATGAGCCCACGTCGCCATCGCCGGCCCCTCGGCTCGCCCCGACCCACCCCATCCGCGAAGGATCCGCGAACCCGGCGGCAGACCTCGCCGCCGCGGCCTGCGGATCACGATCGACCGTCCCGCTTCCTCGCAGGGCGGCGGCGGGACGGGTTGTTCTTCGGCCGTGGTCGCAACGGTCGCTCGGCGCAGAAACGCGGACGTACGGGGTTGTGCATGGCGAGGACGGGGTTGTGCTCTGGCGGGGAATCTCCCTTGGTGGCCCATGCCTCCACAAAAAGGGGAACTCAGTCGTTCCATCAGCGCACAAGCATTCACGTGCAGGCTTATGTCGTCAGGATTCTGGCCGCGTAAACTCAACTGCGACCATTGCGTTCGGAAGCCGCCTCGGCGGCCAGCAACCACAACTGCGTCGGAATCCGCCCCGGCCGGCGGCACCGCAACCGCCAAAGTTCCAATTGCCGCTGAGCTTCCTGCAGCCGGTCGCCGACCGCTCCGTTCGTTCCTTTTCGCATCGGTCGTCCGCCACTTCGAGTGCAGAATCGACCGCCAGTCTACCCCAACCCCCGCTCCCGCTTCACGCACGCTTGCCGAAAGCTCACGGACCCGGTAGGGGCGGGGCTTTGCGACGGACGCGGGCGGAACACTCGTTAAGTGTGTGCGGGGTACCGAGGGGTTCGGGCTGTTGCTTCACGGCGTCGAGGACGAAAGGCGGTGGCCCGCGAAGTTCAGGCGTCGCGTCTTGGCAGCAGATCCAGGCTGGGGAACGACCGGCCCAGGATCGGCTGGCTGGGGAGAGCGAGCCATTGTTCCAGGAGCGTGGCATAGACACTGCGGAAATCCGTGTGGGGCACGGGCGCATCGGCTTGCAGGTCGTTCAGATCTGGGGGCGGGCCGATCAAGCCGCCCCGCAGGCCGTTGCCGGCCAGGAACAGGGGGGCGGCCGCGCCGTGATCCGTGCCACGCCGCCCGTTCTCCGAGAGCGTCCGGCCGAACTCGGAAAACGTGACCAGCAGCACTCGGTCGGTCCAAGCGGTGGATGCCAGATCGTCCAGGAACGCCGCGACGGCCTGGGAGAGTTGGCGGAGCAAGGCCGCGTGGTTGTCCCGCTGATTCGCGTGATTATCGAAGCCACCGAAACCGTCGCCGCCCAGTTCGGCAAAAAAGACCCGCGTCCCCAACTCCGCTCGCAGGAGGTCGGCAATTATGTGGAACTGAGCCGCCAAGGGCGAATCGGGATAACGGGCTCGGCGGTCCGAGCCAGCCAGCACGTCTCCCATGCGATGGCGGTTCAGCCGCGCGATCCTGCTGTGCCGCCGAACGTGGTCGAGCAGCGGGTTGCCGGAAGTCGGAGAATGTGGCGATTGGTAAACGGCCGGCTCAAGATCGTTGACCGCCAGTTGCTGGAGGCTGTGGAGACGCGGCGCCACGGTGCGAGCGGCCGTCATGACCTGCGGTTGGCGAATGCTGCCAACGATGATTCCTGACATGGGCGAGGCGGGAGTGGCGGAGTCCAGCGCGCGGCCCAACCAGCCGGTGTCCGCGTGCTCGTGCCCGGGTTGCGCGGTGTGCCAGTCGCGAAGGGCGACTTCGTGGTCGCGGCTGCTGTCCGGATAGCCAACGCTTTGCACCACCGACAAGCGGGCCTCGGCGAACAGACGCGCCAGTTCCCTCAACTCGGGATGGAATCCGGCATAGTCATCGATTCGGAGCACCTCGCCTGGTTGGAAACGCAACGTGCGTCGATGGCGGGCGTATTGATCGTCGCCCACAGGAACGATCGTATTCAGGCCGTCGTTGCCGCCGGACAATTGCAACAGGACCAGCACGTTGTCCGACGCGGCAGGGCAGGCCGAGTCGGCCAGGACGGTTCGTGCCAGCAGCGGCGGGATGACCGGCGACAGGGAGACCAGGCTCGGGAATCCGACCAGGGATTTCAGAAAGGCGCGGCGATGGGGGGACATCAGGCTTCTCCTGCTCAGCCGCTGTTCAAGCCAGCTGGTATTCGGGTTGTCGGGTAAAAAGGGTTACCAATCGGGACACCACTTCCTCCGCTCGCTCATTCGCCGGTTCTTCCGGAGAAATCGCGGGAAGCTGGCCATCCAGGAGCAGTTCTGCCAGCCAAGCCGCCTGCTTGCCCGGTTGATTCCCTGCAAGCCGGTCGGCCAGGGCCTTCAGATCGCCGGGACCGGCTGCCGCGATCTGGTCGGCGACTTGCCAGCGTCCGAGCAAGGTCAGCGGTTGGATCCAGTCGGTTCCGCGGGGGAAGCCGGACGATGTGGGGGGATCGTAGAGGCTCTGTCCCAAATCGGCCAGTTGTTCGCCCAGCTGAACCGTCGGGGGCGTTCGTTCCAGGCTGCGGGCCAAGCCGACGGCCCATTCAACGGGGCTTTTGATGCGCTGCCGGTAGGCGTGGGCGGAGAAGAAATGCTCGGATCGCAGCATGGTCTCGACCACGGGCAGGATCTGGCCCTGCGGGCCGAACTTCTGAACCAGCGGGGCGAGCTGGGCGGGCGAAGGCTGCTCGGTTTCCGAGATCAGCCAGGCGTAGAGCTTGCGGACCAGGTTTTCCGAGGTTGCCGGATGTGCCGCCACGATCCGCACAACATCCTCCGCATTCCAGTTTCCGGTTTGGCCGAGCACGTTTTTCGGATCCGGATCGTGTTCACGCGGGAGGACTCGCAATTGATTCTGCAACACGAAGCGGCCGGTCAGGGCCCGTGCGGTTTCGTGCAGATCCCGGCTGGAGAAGTGGTCGGGTCCGACTCCCCAGGAAGCCAGCAATTGGCGGGCCACGTTTTTCGCCGGCCGCGCACGGCGGCTCTGTTGAGCCCCCAACGAGAGCAGCAGGGCCGGGTCGTCGACCGCAGATTGCAGCAGTGTGCGATAGCTGCCCAGAGCGCCGCTGCGCAGGGTACGGATGTGGCGGGCCATCAGCTGGGGGCTGGAAACGTGGCGGTTCGCCGCAGCGAAATGATCGTGCCAGAAGAGCGTCAGCTTCTCCAGCAGCGGGTGGGGCGTCTCGATCATCCGCCGCAGCCACCAGGCTCGCAGCATGTCCGTAGAATTCCCGGCAGCGGCCGTCTTTTCGAACCGGTCGAACGTCGCCTCAAACTCCTCGACATCCGCGGCGGGCTCGAGCAAACGGTCGATCGTTTTGGTCGGCCCCTCGGCAACGGCTTGCCGGAGCGTATTCGCATCCCCGCCAAATCCGGCTCGCCGAAACAGATGCGCCGCCCACCGCAGCTCCCAGGGATGGTCCGCGCGGGGTTGGTAGGGCGCCCAAATTGCTTGACCCCTCATCGCCAAGTGCCTCGCTGGTTTGAGGTTAAGGTTGCAGATCCCATTCGATTTCCAGGGTCAGCGGCCCGCTCCCGGCCGTCCGGGCGGTCAGCTTCAGCTGGACGATGCGTGTGAAGACGGCCAGCATCCGCGCGATCTCCGCTTCCGCCTCCCGCCGGGTATGGCCCTGTTCGACCATATTCTGATGGATCAGGGTTTCGCGGTTGGCTTGCAGCAGTGCAGCCAGGGCCGGGCCGGTTAAATCGAGCTGCGAGTGGGTACCGGACAGGGTGGCGGGCCCTGCGGCGGCCTCGGCCTGCACGGCTTCGATCAGGTCGCGAGCCAAAGCCTCCGTCGAACTGAAGATCAGATACTCGCCCGGCATGGCCAACGTCGGCTGGAAATTGAAACGCGTGTCGCCTGCGGACGGATCGCCGGCAGGGGGCGGAGCAAAGGAAGCCAGCGTGTACCGCACACCGCCGTGCTCGGGACGGTCGAGGATCAAGCCGGGTTCCGCCTGTTGGCCACGAGTAAAATTGATCAGCCCCAAAGCCTTTTGCCAGGCCTCTTCGACCACCAAGGCAAACCGCTCCGGATGCCGCATCCAGAGCACCAGCGCGAATCCGGGCAACTCCGGCTGCGGCCGCACGGCATGCGGCGGAAACAACTGGCCGGCCACGACCAGCCGCACCTCGGGATGCAGTTCCGCAAAGACATCCTCGGTCAGATCCCGGCCTCCAAAGAAGATCCCCATCATGTTCTCGAAAAAAATCAATTCCGAGGTCCGCTGGGGAAACAGCTCGTCCTTGGCGCCGTAAAAGGCATGCAAGTCCCGGTTCAGACTGAGCGCTCCAATCTGTCGGGGCACCCGGAGATTCGCCCAGGCCTCGCCGCTACCTGATCCGCCGACCGCCGAATCGATCTCGCGTTCCTCCTCTTCCCAGGCAACGGTACCGCAGATGCTCGCGTGCAACGTGGTGTCCTGAAACTCCAAAGCCATCGTCAGCCAAGTGGCCTGCTCCCACATCGGCCACATCGGCTGCAGCAGCAGCATCGCCAGCGGGTTCTGCTGAACCGCTTGCAAAGCGCCCTCACCCGGCAATTCGCGGAGAACGTCCGCACGCGCGAAACCCCGGGCGACCGCCGAATCGGGTATCTGCCGGCGAGCTTGACGATACGCGTCGACGCCCGCCAGATTCGGCTGCTGGGGATCGAGCAGGCGATCGAGAGCGC
>SLEY01000545.1 GCA_007124535.1 Planctomycetaceae bacterium | reverse complement strand
TCCTGCCCCGGGAGATCGTCTGGCGCGCCAAGGAGCAGTTTGACGAGGGCAGCGGAACGAGTGAGGTGCTCGCGGAATTAGGAAGTTGCTTTCTGGACCAGGCAGCGGCCCGAGACTATTGCATGGCTCACCCACGTGATCGGCTCCGAAGTCACGAGGAAGGCGTCTATCACAAACTCCTCTGCGAAGCCTACGCGGACCCGGCCCCAGTTCTGGCCAACGTCGGGCGATGGCAAGAAAACCGCTTGTCCCACCCGGCTGGCATGCGGCTCCCGAGCAACCGCCTCGACCCCGTGCCGTAAGCCACCGCGTAAATCGCCGCCCACACTTCGTCCCCTACACTTAGTCCCCCTACACTTAGCCCCCCTACACTTAGTCCCCCTACACTTAGTCCCCCTACACTTAGTCGAGGTACGCTCGGTCGAACAGCCGGGGACGTGAAGGACGACGAAGAGGGACGACTAAGAGGAGGGCTAAGTGCAGGAAGATTAAGCAAGGTTTCGAGAGCAAGGCGGAACTCGACAAGAACGTCCGCCGTACGGGTGTCGAATTCGGCGACCCGGAGCTTGCGGCTGTGAATAGGAGAACGTTCAACGAGGCACGGCGACTGGAATTCCATGATTACTCCAGCCGCACGAAACAATCGTCAATTGTTTTGACGCGACCGCTAAGGAAACGGCGGCAGTCGATCCCGGCCACCGGCTGCCTCAGAAGGCCCCGGATCCGATCGGTTCACCGCCGCTTCGTGATCCTAAGGCGCCCCACACTCCGTACGGACTGGGCCCGGAGGTCGGATAGCCGGCGGAGAGATTTCCGGTGTCGATATTGTCGGAAATGAAGGTTACGGCGCCGTCCGCAAACAGAACGTTCACGCCTCCGGGGTGCAGGCTGGTGGCGGTGCTGAGGATCCAGGGGGCATCGTGAATGTTCCCATCATCCCGGGAGCAACTGGGACCGTTGGGGGGCAAGATGGTATGGAACCCCACGAAGGAAAACCGCCCGTCACTCCAACGCTGGTCTTCAATCCGGCCGTTCGGGTAAACTCCTCCCGGCGCCGAGCCCGCGCACTCACCCGGGTTTCCCGAGGCGACCACACGCGACCATCCGCCCGTCAGTATCCGGCCGCCTTCGCTCATCGAGAGCTTCTCGGACATGGCCACGGTATTGCTGGTGCCGTCAATGATCTCGCTGAATCGGAAGCCCAGCAGCTTGTCATTGTTCGACAGCCCCCCACCGCCCCCGCGTTTGAAAACGCCCCGAGGATGTTCGCGCTCGCCGGCATCGTCGTTGCTCTGTGTCACCCGGTCTCCCAGGGAAAACCGATAGTTCAGCGGACTGTGCGGGCGGGCCGATTCATGGTATTGGTTCGGCGGCGGCGACGACGGGCAGGTCATGGCGGAGATTTGGACACGCCAAGGCTCCCAACCGCCCCCCCAGGGGGCGCGCCCCAAGTCCTCCTCGATCGCCTGGAAAGCGGCATCTTGCTCGACAAAAGGCAACAGGGCGACGAACCCGTTGCGGCGGTCATGATGTCCCCCTCCGATCTGGCGAGTTGGCGGGAACCCCCGGAAGGTATCATGATGGTTATGCAGCGCGAGCCCCCACTGTTTCAGATTGTTGTTGCATTGCGTGCGGCGGGCCGCTTCGCGGGCCGCCTGGATGGCCGGCAGTAGCAGCGCTACCAGAATCCCGATGATTGCAATGACGACTAACAATTCCACCAAAGTGAAAGCACGACGATCTTTCAGATCAACCCTAATTCCCCCACAGGAACAGGCATACATGGTAGGTTCTCCGGTTTTCGGTGACGGAACATCAACGCCGTCTCCTTTAACCCCGCGACTTGACGCCGGTTCCGCAACGCGTTGGCCATTGTGCCTTGGAACCAAACGGATTTGCCAGAACCGCGGGCCGGAGTGTACGAATCAATTGTTCCAGCGCAACCTCATGCGACTGGGGGGTTATGTGGGGTTATCGCCATCAGCTGCCTCAGAAGGCCCCGGAGCCGATCGGTTCACCGCCGCTTCGTGAGCCCAAGGCGCCCCACACTCCGTACGGACTGGGCCCGGAACTCGGATAGCCGGCGGAGAGATTCCCCGTGTCGATATTGTCGGAAATGAAGGTTACGGCGCCGTCCGCAAACAGAACGTTCACGCCGCCGGGGTGCAGGCTGGTGGCGGTGCTCAGGATCCAATCGGCATCGTGGATGTTCCCACCATCCCGGGAACAACTGGGACCGTTGGGGGGCAAGATGGTATGGAACCCTACGAACGAGAAGCGCCCGTCACTCCAACGCTGGTCTTCGATCCGGCCGTTCGGATAAACTCCTCCGGGCGCCGAGCCCGCGCACTCACCCGGGTTCCCCGACGGTACCACACGAGACCATCCGCCCGTCAAAATTCGACCGCCTTCGCTCATCGAGAGCTTTTCGGACATGGCCACGGTATTGCTGGTGCCGTCGATGACGTCACTGAATCGGAAGCCCAGCAGCTTGTCATTGTTGGACAGTCCGCCACCGCCCCCGCGCTTGAACATGCCGCGCGAAGTCCGCTCGTTGTCTCGATTGTGGACCACCCTGTCACCGAGGGAGAATCGATAGTTCAGCGGACTGTGCGGCCGGGCCGATTCATGGTATCGGTTCGGCGGCGGCGACGACGGGCAGGTCAGGGCGGGGATTTGGACACGCCAAGGCTCCCACCCACCTCCCCAGGGGGCACGTCCCAAGTCCTGCTCGATCGCCTGGAAAGCGGTATCTTGTTCGATAAAGGGCAACAGGGGGATGAACCCGTTGCGGCGGTCATGATGCCCCCCTCCGATTTGGCGGGTCGGTGGGAACCCCCCGAAGGTATCGTGATGGTTGTGCAGCGCGAGCCCCCACTGTTTCAGATTGTTGTTGCACTGCGTGCGGCGGGCCGCTTCGCGGGCCGCCTGGATGGCCGGCAGCAGCAACG
>SLEY01000154.1 GCA_007124535.1 Planctomycetaceae bacterium | reverse complement strand
TACTGAACGCTTGCCGCCAGGCGGGCATTGCCGAGATGGGGATTTCGGTGCGAATGGCCGCCGCTGCTGCGCCGGTCGGTTTTTGAGAAGACGGTTTCCCGTCAGGGAAACTCCCGGGGTGCTGAATGGGCGAGCTTTGGGAAATCTTGAACCCGCTGACCACGGCGATTGCGATGCCCCGCGGCCAGGCCCTGGCTTGGCTGGCCGGCCTGCTCCTGGTGGGCATCGCCCTGCTGGCACTTAGCTTGACCCGCTGGGGACAGACGCGACCGTTGTCCAAGTGCATCGTGCTGTCGATCATCGCCCATCTGCTGTTGATCGTGGGAGCCTATCGGATCGGCGCGCTCCACGAGCCGCCGGGAGCGGAGGACGAGGTGGTGCGGGTGGTCCTTCTGGGGGCCGACGAACCGATCCCGGAGGACGATTCTCCGCCGGTTCCCGAAGTGGAGGAAACGCCCGTCCCAACGCCTGGCACGGAAACCTCGGAAGCGGAGGAGGCCCCGCTTCTGGAGGAAGCTCCGCTTCTGGAGGAATCGCCGGCTCTGGAGGAATCGCCGCCTCTGCAGGAAGCCCCGGCTCTGGAGGAAGCCCCGCCAACTGCCGATCCGCCGCTGCCTGCGACGGGGGAGGAAACGGCTCCGCCTGATGCGGCGACGCCCGCGGAACTGCCGGGAGATGTGCAGGCCCTGGCGCGGCATTTGGCGATCTCCGACCAGGAATTCGAGGAACTCCCCGCTCTCCTGCCCGAACCCGTTGCCGAAATGGACAGGGCATCGCCGCAGGAGCCGCCAGCTCCGCAGCCGCGGGAAGCCCACGCCGAACCGGGCTGGGACGAACCGCCGCAGGACGATGTCGAGGAGCCCGACTCGCTGGCGGATGAACCGCCCGGCGCGGAGGAAGACCCCCCCGTCCCGGCTGTCGAGGATCAGGCGGCGGGTGCGGACCGCCCGTTGACAGAACCGGCGGAGAAAGATCGGCACGACGGCGAGCCGGCAATCGCCCCGGAACGCGTGGTTCGACCGGATCCTGACGAACGGCTGCCCATGACGCCCATTCCGCCGGCAGCTCGACCGCCCGGGCAGTCGCCGGCTCTCGAACTCGTACCCGCTCGCCCCGCCGACGGCGCCCCCGTGCCGAAAGCCTATCGCGGCCGATCGGCGCCCAACCGCCAGCAGATGCTGCGGCAGCATGGCGGCACGGCCGAAACCGAAGCGGCGGTGCGCTCCGCTCTGGAATGGCTGGCCGCGAATCAGGAACCCGCAGGCCATTGGGATACCGCCCGGCACGGCGGCGGGCGTGAGACCCGCGTCCTGGGCCACGATCGGGACAGTGCGGGCGCCCATGCCGATACGGGGATCAGTGCCCTGGCCCTGCTGGTCTTCCTGGGCGCCGGCCACACGCACCTGGATGGCGACTATCGCCCGACCGTCCAGCGGGGACTGCAGTTCCTGCTCCACAGTCAGGCTGCCGATGGCAACCTGGCCGGCGAGGCCCGGATGTTCGCCCGTATGTACTGCCACGGCATGGCGGCCCTGGCGCTCAGCGAAGCCTATGCGATGACGGGCGATTCGCGCCTGCGCCGGCCTGTCGAACGTGCGGTGGCCTACACCGTGCGAGCCCAGCATCCGACGGACGGCGGCTGGAGGTACCTCCCCGGCGATGCCGGAGACATGAGCCAGTTCGGCTGGCAGCTGATGGCCCTGAAGAGTGCCGAACTGGCCGGGGTACCCGTACCGGCAACCACGCAAGAAGGCATGCGGCGATTCTTGCAGCGTGCCAGCGGCGGCCGTCACGGGGGATTGGCCAGTTACCGCCCGCACGGCCCCCCCACGGTGACAATGACCGCCGAGGCCCTGGTTTGCCGGCTGATGCTCTACCCGCAACGGCGGGATGCCGCGGTCGACGAAGCGGTCGCCGCCTTGCTGGAGGAACTGCCGGGCCGAGATGAGACCATGAACCTGTACTACTGGTACTACGCTACCATCGCCTTGTTCCAGATCGGCGGCCCGGCATGGGAAACCTGGAACGCCCACTTGCAGCCACGGCTGCTGGCGGCCCAAGAAACCCACGGCGCGGCGGCCGGCAGCTGGCCGCCCGACACCGTCTGGGGCAGTTACGGCGGCCGCGTCTATACCACGGCAATGGCCGCCCTCTGTCTGGAAGCCTATTACCGCTACCTCCCCCTCTGGGAATCCGACCGGTTCTGAGAATCACCAACCGTTCGCGTACAAGAACTCCATTTCCGTCACGCCAATCACTACGAATCCAAGCCAGGACCGGTCCGAACGGTTCAGGCGATCTGTTCCGCCAATACGGCGGCGCCCACCAGATTGGCGTTCAGACCCCGTTCGTCAATGATCGACGGCCGCATGTAACTCATGATTCCCAAGGCGCCCAAACGCGCTTGGGCCGAGGGACCGAAATAGGGCAAAGCATAGGACGGCTTGCCGCCCAAACAGATCGGCGCCCCCTCGGGCAACCCGTCCTGCCGGGCTCGGCGGACCAGCGTCTGAGCCGCTCGAGCTAGAATGCGGCCAAACAGCCGATCCGTGGTCACCGCCGGTTCCACTCGCAGATTACTCAACTTGCTGATATGCTGGCCAGCCACCGAGGGGTCCAGCATCTGCTGCGTCTCCTGGGTGTCCAGGAACCGCTGATAAAAGTCGTCTTCGCCCACCACCGCGCGGAACAAACGGCATCGGCCGGGGCCCGACAAAATGACCTCAGCGCGAATCGTGTCCTCCTGACCATCAGGCCCCACTAAACGACCATCCGGAGGGGAAATCTCCTCCACCACCAGCTGTTCAAAATGGTCGTACGACACGCCGAACTGGTAGAACAAGGTGCGCAGCATCCGTTTGTCCAAACCGATCGAATAGCCGGGTTCGTTCGTCGGATGCAGCGAAGCATCGCAGCGATCCCAATCGAGGGACGGGAAGCGGACCGTGCCGCCC
>SLEY01000300.1 GCA_007124535.1 Planctomycetaceae bacterium | reverse complement strand
GGCCGCTACCGCGTCCGACCTCCCCGGAGGGGAGGTGAAATCATGCTGCTCTTCACCCTCCCGCTTGCGGGAGGGTCGGCCGCGGTAGCGGCCGGGGAGGGTATTTACCAACAATACCCCGCTTAAAGGGGTAAAACGCTGATTCACCGAAAACCACTTCGGTCAATACGCGTTCAAGGGCGACGGTCACAAATGGAGTTTTTACCCCTTTTAAGCGGGCCATTGTTATTTCTTGGCAGATGCTCTCCGCAGATCCTTAGATCGTTTCGGGCAACTGGTACGGGGCGCGGCGAGGACGATCCAGGTACTGATTGGCTTCTTCGTCTTCGGGGAACTGCTCGGCGACGGGATCCCAGCGGAGGTGGCGTCCGACCCAGCGGGCGATGTTGCCCAGATGGCAAACCGTAGCGGAGCGATGCCCGATTTCCACATCGGCGATGGGCTTTTCCCGGCTCTTGATGCAGTCCAGCCAGTTTTGCATGTGATCGTTACTGCGCTCGAGTTGGATTTCGTCCTCGCGAATCGGTTGCTCGACCAGTTCGGCGGGATTCGAGGTGACTCGTCCCCGGAAGATTTCGATCCGGCCTTCTTCTCCTTCGAAGATCCCGCCGCCCGGGTTTCCGCGGTCCAGTTCCAGGGTGATTCCGTTGGCATAGCGGAAGAAGACTTTCGGCTCGGCGCAGAGGCGGTCGCCCCGGGCTCGCGATTCGGGCTCGGTGTACGTTGGCGGGTCGAAGGGTTCGCCTTCGGTCCAGACTTCCACGGGGCCCGATTCGTCCATGCCCAAGGCCCACTGGATCTGGTCCAGTCCGTGGGGTCCCCAGCCGGTCATTTCGCCGCCGGAGTAGGGTCGGAACGAGATCCAGCCCGGGTTGGCTCGCGGGGCAAAGAGATCGGCGTGATAGGGCACCAGCGGCGCGGGACCGCACCAGAGGTCCCAATCCAGACCCTCCGGCGCGGTCTGGCCGGGAAAATCGGCTTCCCAAGGACTGGGATAATTCCTGCCAATCACGGTATGGATCTTGCCCAAGCGGCCGTTGCGGACCAATTCGCAGCCGAAGCGATTGGCGGAATGCGAGCGTTGTTGGCTGCCGGTCTGGAAGACGCGTTCGTATTTGCGCACCGCTTCGACCATCAAACGGCCTTCGCGTATGGTCAGCGTCAACGGCTTTTCGCCAAAGAGGTCCTTGCCCGCCTGGGCCGCTTCGATGCAGGTGATGGCCCGCCAATGGTCCGGGGTCGCCGAAATCACGGCATCCACGTCCGACCGTTCCAGCAGTTTGCGGTAGTCCTGATAGGGTTCCGCGTCCACTTCCCGCCCCACCTGCTCGGCACGCGGCAGGCTGGCATCCGCCACGGCGACCAAGCGGGCATCACGCTTGCCGTGGGCGTTCCGGACCAGGGCACGGCCTTGACGCCCCACCCCGATCGCGGCCACGCCGATGCGATCATTGGCGCCGGGGTTTCCCTGGTAAGCCAGGACTCCCGAGGGGACGAAGACGGGGACGGCGAATCCGGCCGCGGCTACGTGGGCCGAACGGCGGAGGAACTGACGGCGCGAAACGGACCGGGGACGAATCATGGCAGGATTTCCTTTGCATGGTAACGGGTTCCGGGCACCGCTCGACCAAGCATGCTGGCCAGCCGGTTACCCGCGGGGCAGCGGCGTGCCGGATCGCTCCGCACGCGCGCCGTGCTCCCAATTATTGTTGACGCCCGGAGTGCAAGCAACCGGGAACGCCTCAGTCCACTTTGAAACCGATGCGGATCGACACCTGATACTGGCTGACTTTCCCGTCGGTGATCGCCCCCCGCATTTCGGTGACTTCGAACCAGCTCATTCCATGCACCGATTCGGCCGCTTTGGCGACGCCGTTCGCCGTCGCTTCGGCAAACGAGTTGGGCGAGGTACCAACGATTTCGATTTTCTTGTAGGCAGGATGGGACATCAAAGCTCCTCTTCGAGTCAAAGGGAAAGTGGGGGCCGGATTCGCCGTCGACCGGCCCGAATTATGGGAGGTTGGCAGCCGGGAACACGTCCCGGGTCAGGGCGATCCGATCAAACCTTCGGCCGGACTGCTGGCGGTGGCATAAAGTCGGCGGGGGATGCGTCCGGCCAACCAGGCCAATCGCCCCGCCGCGACCGCCATCTTCATGGCTCGGGCCATCCCCAGCGGGTCACGGGCATGGGCCACGGCCGTATTCAACAGGACACCGTCGATGCCCAATTCCATCGCCAAGGAAACATCGCTGGCCGTACCGACGCCCGCATCGACGATGACGGGATAATCTTCATCTCCGTCTTTCAGGTATTCCAGGCAGATGCGGATATTGTTGACGTTCAGGATCCCCTGCCCCGAGCCGATCGGGCTGCCGGCCGGCATGACCGCGGCGGCGCCGGCCTGTTTCAGACGCTGGGCGGTGATCGGATCGTCGGTCGTGTAGACCAGGACCTGAAACCCCTCGGAAACCAGCTGTTCGGTCGCTTGCACCGTCGCCACCGGGTCCGGCAGCAGGGTCTTGCTGTCCCCCAGCACCTCCAATTTCACCCAATCGGCGCCGGGATTCTCCAAACCCAACAGAATCTCTCGACCCAGGCGTGCCGTCCGCAGAGCCTCTTCGGCATTGAAACAGCCGGCCGTGTTCGGCAACAGGGTGTAGCGGTTCAAGTCCAGATAATCCAAAATGTTGCGACCCGCTTCGTCCAGCAGCCGTTCCCGGCGAATCGCCACGGTCACACAGTCCGTACCGCTCAACGCCAATGCCTGCTGCATCAACTCAAAACTTGCATATTTGCCGGTGCCCACGATCAACCGGCTATGCAATGTGTGGCTGCCAATCCGAATCGGTGCGGAAGCGTCGTCCGCCGTTTCCCGCGTGCTCGTTGGATCACTGGTCATCTAGGGCTCATCCTCCTCCTACCAAAGTGACAATTTCCAATTCATCGCCGTCCTG
>SLEY01000381.1 GCA_007124535.1 Planctomycetaceae bacterium | reverse complement strand
TCGGTCCGTGAGCTACCCGTTGTTCAACTGGGCCAGATACTGTTGGGGATCCTCCTGCAGCGGCGCTTCGCAGCCGGCGCAGCAGATCCATACCTCCCGGTCCTGGACCTCCACTTTGAGTGGTTCCCCCATGCTGCCCAGCAACTGGCCGCTCACGGGGCAGATCCGTTGCTGTTCCACCGACTCGCGATCAGCCGGGGAAAGCCCCGCTAGTGCGGCACGGACCTCGTCGTTCTGATCGTGGTCGGCATGATCAGGGTCCTCGATCGTCGGCTCCGGCGACACGGGTTCCGGCGGTGAGGGTTGGCAGCCCAGGCTCAACAGCGCAAGCAGGGCGACGGAAATCGCTACGGACCCACACGCGATTCTTGGCATTTTTCTGTCTCCTTCTCGGATGGAAATTCAACGACTGCCCGACGTCACCCGAAGTGCCGTCGCGGCAGGATACGTCCCTATTCAGTTGGATGCGACTCGACGGAGGATTATTCCATTCTGATTCCTGGCAACCGGTCGAAAGAACGCGCCAAGCGGTCGTCCGTCCGCCGCATTGCCGCCCCCTCAAGGAACGAAATCCATGAAAAACGACAGAACTCCGCTGGCGGAAACTTCCCAGACTACGATGATCGCGCGGTGTCAGCGAGGCGACCGGGATGCGCAACGGCAACTTTACGAGTCGTGCCGCCCGAAAACGTACCGGTTGATGGTTCGGATGGTCGGGATCGAGCAGGGTGAGTTGGGAAGTCGCACGGGAGCGTTCCGAACGGATGAGTTTTGTTATTTGGCCGAGGCTGTCAATTCGATGAGCGCCTCCCTGGCCGAAGCGGAGCGACGGCGGCGAGCCGAGATGGCCTACGCGCGCCACATTCAGGAACAGTTGCTGCCGGGGGAAGTGGCGGTGGGCGGGCTGCAGTTTGCACACCTGTATCGTCCCGCCGATGACGTGGCCGGGGATTACTACGACATCCTCCCTCTCCACGACGGAGGTTGGCTGGATTGCATCGCCGACGTGACCGGCCACGGTGTGGCGGCCGCACTGAGCGCCACGATGCTGAGAGCTTTTCTCCAGGAAGCGACCGAACACCATGCTGACCCCAGCCGGATCCTCCGATTCGTCAACCATCGTCTGGCGGTTGCCTGCCGTACGGAGAATTTCGCCTCGATGGTCGTTGTCCGCTGGGACCTGTCGTCCCGGAGATTGCAATACGCCAGCGCAGGCCACGAGAGCGGCTGGCGGCCCAGTGGCAGGCGGGACGGAAGCTGCCCCTGGGCGAAGCAGTCGATCGCATCGCCCAGCCATTGGACGAACAGACGGCAGACGGGCCGACAAGCGATGATGTCACCCTGCCGGCGCTGGAAATCGGCAGGGGACGGGACCAGGGGGGCAGGTCGTGATGTGGCGCAGGAGAAAGCGAGGTCGAAACCGGAGCCATCGCAAAAAGGGGGGTGCCTGCGCTGGTCGCCTGGTTCCGCAAATCCCAAGCGATCGGCCCGCCGGGCCGGAAGTTGCTTGCAGCGTCTCCCCGTAGGGCAACCCGCAGGAAATGGCGATGTGGCCGGTCTCTGACCGAGCCACTCGGCCGACCGAAGGTCTCCCCTATCGCGGGAGACTTTCGGTCGGCGGTTTCGGCGGGGTCGAAGACCCTCGCCGAGCGCGGAGCGGGTGGCGACGGGTTACGGGAAGCTCAGCGGACATGGGTTGATGGAAAAGAAAGCGGCGTGGAACCGGGGGGTTCCACGCCGCCAGGGGGAATGCGCCGGTCCAGCCGACTTAGACTTCGCGTACCAGTTTGTCGTACTCTTCCTGGCAGCTGCTGCCGTCCGGCGTGGAGTCGTCGTCAATGTCGTACCAGCCGTCCTCGAACTTCAGGTGCCCGGCTTCGCCCTGCTGCCACTGTTTGTTCATCGCCACGTTGGTGGCCAGGGCGATCACGGCGTCGCCCAGCGCGACTTCCGGATTGCAGCGGGGCTGATTCTCCGGGCTCTTGTTGCGGATACACCAAGCCCAATGCTCCAGTTGCTCGGTGTAGCCGCGGCTGACTTCGCCCAATCCTTCGGCCGCCTCCGCGGCGGGTCCGGCGCCCTGGGGGCTGTCCTGGGTGTCCATCGTCGGCCCGGACGTCTCTTGACGCACCGCGACGCGGGAGGCCGTGGCGCCGCCGGCCCACAGCATGACCTCCAACTCGCTCTCCAAAGCCATGGTGCCTTTGGTGCCCAGGATGATCTCGCCGTAGCCGCCGAAGCCGTTGCCGTTGATCGACGAATAGGTGACCACGATCCGTTTGTTGGGATCGTCCTCGAAGCCGGCCAGGCCCTTTTCGGGTGACGGGTAGTTAGCCCGTTCATCGCGGTAGCCGACATCGAAGTCGGGACCGTAGTGGGGACCGGCGAATTCGTACATGCAGTACACGCTGTCATCCGCCTCGCGATCCAGCGGGAACAGGTGGCGACCGCCGACCGCATGCACGGACAGCGGATGCGCTTTCTTGCCATCCTGGCGCAGGGAACTGATGAAAATCCCTGCGGCGTCCAACTGGTGGCTGCCCAGTTCGGCCATCAGGCCGCCGCCGGTGCGTTCCCACAACCGCCAGCGAATCAGCTCTTCCAACGCGGGCCGGGGGCGGCCGTTGGGCAGGGTCATTTCGGTGTACCCGAACGCCTCGGCGTCCACCTCGGCATCCCGATCCAAGGCCTCCCACTGAGCGACTCGCTTGGCCAACAGATCGTGTTGGACCGGGTCTCGAGCCCGCTCCAGCTGGCGCCGCAGGCTGGTCAACTGCTCCCGGATGATGTTCCGCTCCGAAGCGTCGCCGAACACGATTTCGCCGCCGGGCAGCGGCTGCTGCCAGCTGTCCCGTCCGGGCAGGTTGCCGCGATGCCACTGGGCACGGATGTGGCGAATCTGGCCCAACAGGCCCCACCGGAGCAGGTTGACGGCGTTGTCGTACAGCACGTTGTA
>SLEY01000657.1 GCA_007124535.1 Planctomycetaceae bacterium | reverse complement strand
TTGTTCGGCCAGCCGGGTGTGGCTCCGAATGCGATCCGGATCCCGGTCGAGGAGATCGATACGGTCGAGGAGATCGGGCGTTCGATTTCGCAGGTGATCGACGGGACGCAGCCGGGCGTTTTCGAGGCGGGTGCGGTGGGCAACCGCGTGAACTTCCTGGGCGCGTTGGACGTCGACTTCGAGGGCGTGACCAACCCGGTGTTTTCGACCATCAATCCGACGGTCTCTCCGCCGATTCCCACGGGGACGCCCGGCACGAACGATCCGTTGGCGTTTCCGGTGCCGTTCTTGGCCACGGACAATCCGCAACAGATCGCGGCCCGGGTCCATGCCGCCGTGAGCAATGCGGGTTTCTCCGTCACCTTGTCCGGCGCCAATGTGATTCTGGATCCGGTCGTGCCTCCCGAAATCCAGCCGACGTTCATCAGCATCAATCTGGGAACCCCGCCGCTGCTGGGGGCGATCGGAGTTCCGGACAGTCCCTTGCGTTCCGGGGCCCTGGCTCCGGGCGGGTTGATCAAGGGCATGGCCTTTATCGGCGATCAACTTTACACGGTGACCGATACGGGGGCCCTGTTCCGGGTCGCCAGCGCCGGTGGGGGCGCCTTCAACCCGGACTCCCAGTTCAACGTGGCCGACTATGTCGAGGGTTCCCAGGAGATTTTGCAGGCGGTCAATCCGGTCGAAGTGCCGGTCCTGGACCCGGTGACGGAGGAACCGGTGCTGGATCCGGTGACGGGCGAGCCGCTGACGGAGATCGAGCACCAGCCGATCCGCTTTGCGGGCTTGACGGCCGGCCCGCAGAACGCCGAGGGCGGCCGCTATGCGAACATGCTGTTCGGCATCGACGAGAGCGGGCGGGTGTTCGCGTTCGATACCTACGGGACGCCTCAACCCGTATTCGCCAACGGGACGTTTTTCATCGAGACGGGTGTGTCGAATCCGGGCGGCCTGGCGTTTTCCAACCTGGACGACAACCTCTGGCATGTGACCCACGATCCCGAGGACCGGCGGATGGAGGGGCACGGGGTGCGGGCCGCCTTCGACGGCAGCCGAGCCGATCAGCCGCTGGAGGGCAATGCCAGTTTGTACTTCGGCTACGAGAGTGCGGCGGTGCAGAGCCAGTTCGGCACGGACGCTTTCGCTCCGGCCACACCCGCCTACACCTACGACTTCCCCGGCGGGGCGCACGGCAGTCTGATCAGCAATCCGTTCAGTCTGGCCGGCTACTCGTCCGCCGATCGCCCCACGTTGTATTTCAATTACTTCCTGGAAACCCAGCAGCCCTCCCAGGTGCCGGTGGACGACGACGATGACGATGACAACGGCGCGCCGGTGGTGGAACCCGAGGACTGGATGTTGGACGCTTTCCGCGTGTACGTGTCGGGCGACGATGGCAACTGGCAACTGCTGGCCACGAACAACGGTACCCGCGATCCCGACCGCTCGGATTATGGCGACGAATTCGATCCGTTCATGACCATCGATCCGGTGACGGGCGAGGAGTTCGCCGAGCAGCAATTTGCCCGGAGCGAATTGTTCGACAGCACCGGCACGTGGCGGCAGGCGCGGGTCGATCTGGGGCCGGTTGCGGGCCAATCGAATCTGCGGCTGCGTTTCGAATTCAACACGGCCGGGGGTTCCAGCACCGGCGGGCGGGTCCTGGGCTTGGACCTGAACGTGGCGGGCAACGAACTGCGAGCGCTCTCCGGGGCGGCCCTGGAAGACGGCCAATTCTTCACGCTGACCGATCTGGTCGAAGTCGAGGACGAGAACAATGGCGAGCTGCGCCGCGACGTGGTGGCCGCGTTCGAGTTCGATATGGGCCCCTCGCTGATCCTGCCCACCGGGGCCGCGGTCAGCGACGGAGATCGCTTCAACCTGGACGGGCGGATCTACGAGTTCGATACGGACGGCACGGTCGGCGTGACGGGCAACATCCGGCACACGGCGATTCCCTTTTCGGGCGACGAGACGGCGGCCGAGTTGTCGGCCAAGGTCCTCCGCGTGCTGCGGGAGAACCCGCCGCCGCCGCAAGTCCTGGACGCCCGCGATTACCGCTTCCAACCCCCGCGCCTGGAGCCCGACGACACCCTGGACACGGCCTTCCAGAGCCCGCTGGACGGTTCCACACAGACGCTCACCGGGATCGGTTCGATCGGGGACGATCTGGATTTGGGCAACATGGATGTGGACCTGGTCGCCTTCCCGCTGGAAGCCGGCGGTTCGGTGCGGATCACCACCTCGACCACCGGCAGCCCTTTGAACAGCTTCCTCCGCTTGTTCGACGCCAGCGGGAACGAGGTCGCTCGGGATCCCAAGGGGCTGGGCGATCCGACGCGCACTTCGGAATTGGAGTTCACCGCCACGCGGCGCGGGACGTACTACGTGGGCATCAGCGGTTCGCACAATCGCGAGTACCTGCCCACGGTCCGCGACAGCGGGACCGCGGTGGGCACTCCGACTCAGGGCTTCTATACCTTTGAGATCGCGGTCCGCGGCGCGGCCGGACCCCAGCGGGTGAGCAATCGCGTGAATCTGCCCAACGCCCGGGAAATCGAGGTCCTTCAGGGCGACCAGTTGGTCGCCGAGGGCGCCGGGGGCGTTTCGGCCGAGGTGAAAGACAGCCAGTCCCAGCCGGTGCCGGTGTTCCCGGTGCGGGTCCATGCCGGCATGACCAGCCTGCACGTAGCCGACGCCATCCGCATCGCCCTGGCCGAGCATCTGGCGAATGGTCAGGTGGAGGCGTTCCCAGGCTCGAACGAAATCGTGCAGATCGTCCAGTACGGCATCGGCGATGCCGGGCCGCTGGGATTGTCCGGCCCCTCCGATCCGCGCACGGCGGTGCCCGGCAGCGGGCTGTTCGGCGATCTGTTCGGCGGATTCGGCTTGTCGGCCGGACCCAACGGCCAAGTGACGGACCAGACGCCAGGCGCCCTGGGCATGCAGAACAACCG
>SLEY01000236.1 GCA_007124535.1 Planctomycetaceae bacterium | reverse complement strand
TTTACCAACAATAGCCCGCTTAAAGGGGTAAAACGCTGATTCACCGAAAACAACTTCGGTCAATACGCGTTCAAGGGGGACGGTCACAAATGAAGGTTTTACCCCTTTAAGCGGGTCATTGTTTTTTTTGCCCACCTGGGCGGCGACCGCGGGCATCCGGTACAAAGGAAAGGAAACGTCGCCTTCCCCAAGCGGGCAACACCCTTCCCTGCGGGGGGGTCGGTTGCTCAGGACGCGGGGAGATAACCGCTCAGTACATCGGAGATTCGCGCGCATGTTGACTCAGGAACAGTTGCAGGTGGCTACGTTGGGACCCTGCCGGATCGCTTCTCCCCTCCGTGGTGTGAAGGAAGTGGTGTTCGTCGATCCGGCAGTGCGCGTCCGCTATCACCACAAGGTCTCGCCCGAAATGCCGCTTGCCGAACGGGAGTTGTCGTTCGAGGAAGCGGGAGCGCACGAGCAGATTTTTTTTGATCCGGCCAGCACCACCGCGGCCATCGTGACCTGTGGGGGCATTTCACCCGGCTTGAACAACGTGATCCGCGCGATCTATTCCGAACTGACCCACAACTATGGGGTCCCCCGTGTGCTGGGTATCCGTAGCGGATATCGCGGGCTGAATCCGGCCGAAGGCCAACCGCCCCTCGTACTGACTCACGATTTTGTGGAAGAGATTCACAAATTGGGCGGAACAGTATTAGGCACTTCCAGGGGTCCTCAGGATCCTCGCTGCATGGTCGATTTTCTCGAGCGTGAGCAGATTGATCTGCTGTTCTGCATCGGCGGCGACGGCACGCAGCGCGGGGCCCAGGCGATCAGCGCGGAACTCGACCGTCGCGGGTTGGCCAAGTCGGTGGTGGGGATCCCCAAGACGATCGACAACGACATCCCATTCGTCTGGATGACCTTCGGATACCAGACCAGTCTGGAAGTGGCTCAGGAGGTCTTGCGGGGGGGCCATGTGGAAGCCCGGAGCGCTGAGAACGGGATCGCGATTGTCAAATTGATGGGGCGTCACACCGGATTCATTGCGGCGGGAGCGGCGGCGGCCAGCGACGAGGCGAATTTCGTGCTGGTTCCCGAGGTCGATTTCCCTCTGGAGGGGCCCGGCGGCTTTCTCGAAGCCCTTCACCGGCGGATGCTCGCCCGCCAGCATGCCTTGGTCGTCGTGGCCGAAGGCGCCGGCCAGCATCGGTTCGACACCCGGCATGCCAACCGCGATGCCTCCGGAAACCTGCGGCTCCAGGATATCGGCCTGCTGCTCCGCGAGCGGATCCGAGCTTACTTCGCCGACTGCGGCCTGCCGGTCCAGATCAAGTACATCGATCCCAGCTACGCCCTACGCAGTGTCCCGGCCAATACTTGGGATCGCATCCTGGCGAACCAGATGGGGCGCTACGCCGCTCACGCCGCCATGGCCGGGCGGACCGATGTGCTGATCGGCTTGCGGCATAATGAATTGATCCACGTCCCCCTGCCCCTGGTGAATTCTCACACCCGCCGCTTGGATATACGTAGCGATCTGTGGAAAGCCGTGCTCAGCTCGACTGGTCAACCGCGATGGCCGGCAAGCGGCGATACCCCCTCTAATAATTTTCAATAAACCACCAAACGTGCCGCTAGACAGCGAGCGGTCCATAATTAAGATAAGGGGCATTACAGAACCCGCACAGTGCCTCCGCCGGTTAGTCCGCCCCTTTTGAACAAACCTGACGGTAACATGATCAAAGACCTGTTTCGCTACACGCATGTTCTTTCCATTGTCGGCGATATCCTCACCATCCGCGCGCCGGACGTGGGGCTGGGCGACCTGGCGGTGGTGGAGAACTGGGACGGTGAGCGGTCGCTGGCCCAGGTGATCGAGATCCAGAAGGACAAGGTTTCGCTGCAGGTGTTCATCGGCGGCAAGGGTTTATCCAGCGAGTGCAAGGTGCATTTTCTGGGCCATGCCGCTCGCGTGACCTACTCGCCCAACATTCTGGGGCGGATTTTCAACGGGGTCGGCGAGCCGATCGACGGCGGACCCCACTTGCCGAATGACCCCCAGGTGGAGATCGGGGGGCCCTCGGTCAATCCGACGTTGCGGATTGTGCCGAAGAAAATGATCGAAACGAAAGTGCCGATGATCGACGTGTTCAACTGCCTGGTGGAAAGCCAGAAGATCCCGATCTTCTCGATCGCCGGCGAACCGTACAACCGCCTGCTGGCTCGGGTGGGGATCCAAGCGGACGCCGAGATCATCGTTTTCTGCGGGCTGGGGCTGATCTTCGACGATTTCTACTTCTTCCGCGACCGTTTCGAGAGCGAGGGGGTGTTTTCCCGCACGGTGATGTTCGTCAATCTGGCGTCCGATCCGATTGTCGAGCGGTTGCTGGCGCCGGATTTGGCGTTGAAGGTGGCCGAGCGGTTTGCGGTCGAGCAGAACAAGCGGGTGCTGTGTTTGCTGACGGACATGACGGCCTTTGCCGATGGTTTGAAGGAGATCGGCGTGGCGATGGAGCGGGTGCCTTCCAACCGGGGGTACATGGGGGACTTGTACACGCAGTTGGCGTTGCGTTACGAGCGGGCTTGCGATTACAAAGGCGCCGGATCGGTGACGATCATCGCGGCCACGACAATGCCGGGCAACGACGTGACGCATCCGGTGCCGGACAACACGGGCTACATCACGGAAGGCCAGTTTTATCTGCATGACGGGATGATCGATCCGTTCGGGTCGCTGTCGCGTTTGAAGCAGCAGGTGATTGGCGAGGTCACGCGCGAGGATCACTCGCAAGTGATGAACACCATGATCCGTTTCTATTCGGGGGCCAAGGAGGCGGAGAAGAAGCAGCAGATGGCCTTCGATCTCTCGCCGATGGACCACAAATTGCTGAAGTTTGGCGAGTTGTTCACGGAGCGGTTCATGGACATCGAAGTCTCGATGCCGCTGAACGACGCCTTGGACTTGTGCTGGCAGACGATGGCCGAATGTTTCGAGCCCGAGGAACTGCTGATGCGCGAGCATTTGGTCGAGAAGTACTTCCCCAAGCAGGCGGCGAAAGACTAAGACACGATGGCCCTGGCACTGAACAAAACGACGCTCAAGCAGCAGCGTGACCAGCTGAAGATGTTCCGCCGGTTCCTGCCGTCGCTGGACCTGAAACGCCAGCAGTTGTTGGCGGCGCTCAAGCAGGCACGGGGCGAGTTGGCGGAGGTGGAGCAGCAGGTCGAGCAGTTGGAGCAGCGACTGGAGGACTTGTATCCTCTGCTGGGCAGTTCCACGGCGGCCACGCGCAATTTGGCCAGTCTGGTCCAGGTGCGGGGTGTGCGGGTGGAAGAGGAGAACATGCTGGGCACCCGCCTGCCGGTGGCTCGCGAGGTGGATTTCGACGTGGCGGATTACTCGCGGCTGGTGACACCCTTCTGGGTGGACCTGCTGATCGACGTGTTGAAACAGCTGGCGGAACTGCGGATCCACCTGCAGGTGCGGCAGGAGCGGGTGGTGCGTCTGGATTACGCCGCCCGCCGCCTGACGCAGCGCGTGAACCTGTTTGAGAAAGTATTGATTCCCCAGGCAGTCAAGAACATCCGCAAGATCGTGATTTTCTTGTCGGATCAGGAGCGGGCGGCGGTCGTCCGTTCCAAGCTGGCGAAAAAGAAACATGCGGACTAACTGGCAAGACCTCCCGCAATGGCAATTGTCAAACTGAGAAAAGTCACCGTTTATGGACTCGCCCAAGAGCGGGACGAGGTTCTGAATCGGCTGCAGGGGCTGGGCTGCCTGCATTTGATCGACCTGCAGCAGGAACCGGAGCGCAAGGCGCCGGAGCACCCGCATCACAGCGTGGTGCATGAGGCGTTGAAGTATCTGGATTCCTGCTGTATGCAGAACCCGAACCAGCACACGCGGTATGCGTCCGGCAGCGATTGCGTGCAGGTGGCGGAAGCGGTGTTGGAGAACAAGCGTCGCCGCCAGCAGTTGAACGACGAGCGGGATCATTTGCGGCAGAGCATCCGCGGGTTGGAGCCTTGGGGGGATTTTCAGATCCCGCCGCCGGATTATCTGGGCGGATTGCAACTGTGGTTCTATCCCATCCATCATCACGACATGGCCCGCCTGGACCCGATGGGTCTGGTCTGGAAGGCGGTGGGGGAGGATCACCAGTTCGTCTATGTCGTGGTGGTTGCCCGGGAGGAACCGGAGGGAGTGCCCGGGCAGCGGGTCGAGTTGGACCGCCGGCCGTTGTCCGAACTGCGGTCGCGCTTGGAGACGGTGAACGAGGAGTTGGAGGCGCTGCAGTGGGAAGAGGTCGCGCTGACGCGTTGGACCAAGCTGTTGAGCCGGGACTTGGCGCGTGCCGAAGACGAACTCAGCCGGATGGAAGCCTTGCATCAACTGGTGGGCGACGAGCATGTGTTCGCCTTGCAGGGATGGGCTCCGGTGTCCACGTTACCGGCGTGTGAGGATTTTGTTCGGCGGCATCAATTGGCCTGGAGCGTCGAGGAGCCGTCCCCGGAAGAGGAGCCGCCGACATTGTTGCGCAATCCGCGGGCTGTGGCGGGCGCCGAGGGGGCGGTCCAGTTCTACATCACACCGGCCTACCATGCCTGGGATCCCACCTGGGTGATGTTCTTTTCCTTCTCGTTTTTCTTTGCCATGATCATCTCGGACGCCGCCTACGGGCTGCTGCTGGGCGTGTTGATCCTGTTCCTGTGGAAGAAATTCAACCGGTCGGAAGGCCTGCAGCGTTTCCGCAACCTGTTGTTGGCGATTGTCGCTGCCACGGTGGCCTACGGCGTGGTGATGGGCAGCTATTTCGGTTTGACGCCCGCGGGGCTGGAACGGCTGCAGCTGCGATTGGACGGGCGCCCCCTGATGGAGGACAGCGAGACGATGATGTTGATCTCGATCACGATCGGGGTCTTCCATCTGGTGATGGCCAATCTGGTGATGGCTTGGCGCTATTGGGGCCGCTCGCACGCCCTCAGTTACTTGGGTTGGGCATCCGCGTTGTTCGGCGGTTTGATTTATGGATTGGCCTCGCCCGATCCGAGCCCGCTGGCCGGCTGGTTGGCCGGCCATTTGGGTCAGCCGGCCGAGACGGTGCGGATGGGCATGGCCAGCACCGGCTGGACGGGGCTGGTGGCCGGGCTGGTGGCGGTGCTGTTGTTCAGTAGTTCGCGGCCGTTCTTCAGCACCCGGATCAGTGATTGGATTTGGCGGCTGGCCGACGGTCTGCTGGGTTTGACCAATGTCACGCGGGCATTCGGCGACACGCTCAGCTATCTCCGTCTGTTCGCTTTAGGGTTGGCCAGTACGGCCTTGGCGATCACGTTCAACGACTTGGCGCGGGGGGCCTTGGAGGTTCCCGGGCTGGGGATCCTGTTCGCCATTTTGATTCTGGTGGCGGGTCATGGGATCAATCTGGTTTTAGGAGTGATGGGCGGGGTGGTGCACGGTTTGCGTTTGAACTGCATCGAGTTTTTCAACTGGAGTCTCACGGACGAAGGTTATCCGTTTCGCGCTTTTTGCAAGAAGGCAGGGAGTTAATGGAGACGTTTATTTTAACGCTTGGGTGGATTGGGATTTATGCTCCGACGGCCATCGGGGCGATCGGAAGTATTATCGGCTGTGCCCGGGCCGGCCAGGCGGCTTGCGGCGCGATGTTGGATGTCGAGAGCGGTTATGGCCGGATGGTGGGCGTATCTGCGTTGCCTTCCTCCCAGATCATTTACGGCATTGTGGTCATGTTCACCCTCAACCGCGAGGTGACGGAAGTGAACAGCCCGGGGCTGTTCGGGATCGGGCTGTTGGCGGGTCTGGCCCTGCTGTTCAGTGCCATGTACCAGGGGGCGTGCTGCGCTTCGGCGATCAATGCCAGCAAGAACAAGCCGGAGATTTTCGGTCTGTCGTTGGCCCCGGCGGCGATCGTGGAGGGTTTTGCCGTGTTCGCGTTCATTTTCGCGCTGGTCGTGGCCGGCGGGATCCCGGGCGTGTGAGCCGGGTCCGCGGCATTTTCGGCACGGGCAATCACTGATTCGATTTCTAGCACGGATAGGACCGATGGCAAACGATACTCAACAATCCTCCGGCGTTCAGGAACTGATCGACCGGCTGCATGAGAAGGGTGTGGCGCAGGGGCAGAGCGAAGCGGAAGCCCTGGTGACCGAGGCTCGCAAGGAGTCGATGGCGATTTTGGACAAAGCTCGCAAGGAGGCCGATCAGATGCAGGCCGAGGCGCGTGCCGAGGCCAAGAAGATCGTGGACGATGGCAAAGAGGCCCTGCGGCTGGCCAGCCGCGATGTGACCTTGCGGCTGCACGAAGCGTTTCACGCCGAGTTTGAACAGCGGGTGCGGCAATTGGTGGGGCACACGCTGGAAGACCGCACTTTCTTGGAGAAACTGATCCTGGAAGTCGCCCGCCGCTCGACTCCCGAAGACAAAGAGTTGAAGATGCTGCTGCCCGCGGCCCAGGTGAGCGAAGAGCAATTATCGGCCGAAGTGGCCGAGGCGCCCGAAGGCTCGCTGGCCCACTTCGTGCGGGGCTTGGCAGCGGACGTGATCCGCGAAGGGCTGGCCTTCGGGGTCTCGGACGATCCGGGCCCCGGCGTGCGTGTGCAGATTATCGAAGACGATGTCCAAGTCGAGTTGACCGATGAAACCGTGGCCGCCCTGCTGCTGCAGTACCTGGCGCCCCGTTTCCGGGCCATTCTCGAAAAGGGGGCCTGAGTGGCGAGCCGAGCCTACTACACGCTGATTGCCAGCCTGCCCAATCTGCCGCCGGATTTCGACGTGGATCGCACCCCGATCACACGCCCCCGGCTGAAGGAACGGCTGGATATGCTCCACCCGCACGATGCCCGGGTCGTCGATCAGGTGGCCTCGTTCCTGGCTTGGGACCGGCAGCCGCTGGACCGCACGGATGAGGAGGTGATCGAGCGGTATGACCGGTTGATGGCCGAGATCTCCAATCCCCTGGTGCGCGAGTTGGTGGAAACCCGGATGGACACCCGCACGATCAGCAGCGGTCTGCGGCGGCGGCGGGCGGGCCTGCCTCCGCCACCGGGCGTGGGCAAATGGGTCAATCACATCCGGCGGAATTATCAGCACCCCGAATTCAACCTGCAGGGCCGCCACTCCTGGATCGCACCCCTGGACCGCATGCTCCAGGAAGGCGAAGCCATGAAAGCCCAGCGGCTGCTGTTCGAGGTCAATTACCGGCTGTGGAGCCGGATGGCCGAACGCTATACGTTTTCCTTCGAAGCAGTGATCCTGTATCTGGCGCGTTGGGAGATCATCGACCGCTGGACCACCCGAGACGCCGAAAAAGGCCGAGCGCGCTTCGAACAACTGATCACGGAGACTCTTGGTGACTACGCTGACCTCTTCTAAGAAAAATGCCCCCCGCGCCAAAGTCATCGGCGTGAAAGGCAATATCGTCACGATCGATCTACAAGGCTGCTCGATCCGCAAGAACGAAGTCGTTTATGTGGTGGTGGGCGAGGACCGGCTGAAGTCGGAAGTGCTCCGAATCTACGGGCAGATCGCCGATTTGCAGGTCTTCGAAGAGACCCACGGCGTCCGTTACGGGGACCCGGTCGAATTGACCGGCGAACTGCTCTCGGTCAATCTGGGACCGGGACTGCTGGGCGTGATCTTCGACGGGCTCCAGAACCCGCTGACCGAATTGGCCGAACAGGACGGCTTCTTCCTCAAACGCGGCCTCGATATCTACCCCCTGGACCGCTCCCGGACCTGGGACTTCCGGCCCCAGTGCCAGGCGGGCGATACCCTCCCCGCCGGCGCCCTGCTGGGAACCGTCCAGGAACGCAACATCACCCACAAGATCATGGCGCCTTTCGATCTGCCGGCCCCGGTCGAGGTGCTATCGGTCGAAGCGGGCAAGCGCACGGTCGATCAGCCGGTGGTGCGGGTGCGGGATGCGACCGGCCGGGAACTCGAGTGGACGATGGTCCAGACCTGGCCTGTCCGCCGCCCCGTCCCCGCCGCCATGCTCCGCCGCCGCCGCGTCCAGCGGGAGTTCCCCAGCCAGCCGCTGATCACGACCACGCGAATTATCGATACGTTCTTTCCCGTCGCCCGCGGAGGGACCGCCTGCATCCCCGGCCCGTTCGGGGCCGGCAAGACGGTCATGCAAGGCCTGATCGCCCGATACTCCACCGTCGATATCGTGGTGGTCGTGGCCTGCGGCGAACGGGCGGGCGAAGTCGTGGAAACGATCCACGAATTCGCCGATATGGAAGACCCGCGGACCGGCGGGAAACTGATGGACCGGACGATCATCATCTGTAATACCTCGTCCATGCCCGTCGCCGCTCGCGAAGCCTCGATCTACACCGGCATTACCATCGGGGAATACTACCGCCAGATGGGACTGGACGTCCTCCTGCTGGCCGACTCGACCTCCCGCTGGGCTCAAGCCATGCGGGAAACCTCCGGACGCCTGGAAGAAATCCCCGGCGAAGAAGCCTTCCCGGCCTACCTGGACTCGGCCATCAAAAGCATCTACGAACGGGCCGGCGTCCTCGCGTTGCCCGACGGCTCCAGCGGCAGCCTGACCATGATCGGCACCGTCTCCCCCGCCGGCGGGAACTTCGAAGAACCCGTCACCCAGTCCACCCTGGGGACCGTGAAATGCTTCCTGGGCCTCTCCTACGATCGAGCCTACAAGCGGTTCTACCCGGCTATCGATCCGCTGATCTCCTGGTCCCGCTATCGCGAACAACTGAAATCGTACTTCGATAACGAAGTGGACCCCCGCTGGACCCAGATCGTCGCCCAGATGCACCAGCTGCTCCGCGACGGCGACAATATCTACCAGATGATGCAGGTCACCGGCGAGGAAGGGATCACCACCGAGGATTTCGTCACCTTCCAGAAATCCCAGTTCCTGGACATGGTCTATCTCCAGCAGGACGCGTTCGACAAGGTCGATGTGTCCGTGTCGCCGGAACGCCAAAAGGAAATGTTCCTGCTGTGCAAACGATTGATCGACCGCCAGTACCAGTTCCGGGACAAGGATCAGGTCCGCGAATACTTCACGCGGTTGACCGGTCTGTTCAAGAACCTGAACTACTCGGCCAGCGACTCGGATGACTACCGCCGTTACCTGAACCAGATTGACGAACTGGAAAAGGCGTATTACGCCGGGGCCGAACCGGCAGCTCAACTAAATGCTTGATGCTCGGTGCGGGAGATGATCTCGTCTTGGAGTTCGGGGGCGAGGTCGCAGAAGTAGTCGCTGTAGCCGGCGACCCGGACGATCAGGTCGCGGTGGGCTGCCGGATCGGCTTGGGCACGACGCAGGGTCGCCGCGCTGACCACGTTGAACTGGACGTGATGGCCGTCCAGTTTGAAGTAGCTGCGGACCAGATGGGCCAGCATGTCGATGCCGTGCTCCCGGGCCAGCAGGTCGGGAGCGAACTTCAGGTTCAACAGGGTACCGCCGGTCTGCACATGGTCCATCTTGGCGGCCGATTTGATCACGGCCGTCGGTCCGTGGCGGTCCGCACCCTGGACGGGCGAGATGCCTTCGGATAACGGATGGCCCGCCCGGCGACCGTCGGGCGTGGCCCCGGTGACGGAGCCGAAATAGATGTGGCAGGTGGTCGGCAGCATCTCGATCTGATAACGCCCGCCCTTGGTGTTCGGCCGGCCATCGACCAACTCCAGCAGGGTCCGGAACGCTCGCTGCATCCAGACGTCGGCTTCGGCCAGGTCGTTGCCGTATTTCGGGGCGCGGTTCGCCAGCAGACCGCACAGCTCGTCCTGACCCTGCAGGTCGGCGTCCAGGGCCGCGACGAACGCCGGCAATTCGATCCGCCGCTGCCGGTAGACCAGTTGGTCCAATGCGGCCAGGCTGTCGGTCAGGGTGCCGATGCCCACGAATTGAATGAAGGTGTGATTGTATCGGGCCCCGCCGGCGTGATAGTCCCGGCCGGTGGCGATGCAGTCGTCGGTGATAACCGACAAAAAAGGGGCCGGCATCTCCGTGGCGTACATCCGTTCGATGCGCTGGTTGCCGCGAATCTTGAGTTCCACGAAATGCCGCAGTTGGTCTTGAAAGGCGGCGAACAAGCGATCAGCCGATCCGAGTTCTTCCAAGGCCGGCGTTCGCGGACCCAGTTGCCGCCCCGACCGGGGATCGACCCCGCGGTGCAAAGCCAACTCCAGGACCTTGGGCAGATTGAAATAACCGGTCAGAATGTACGCCTCCTTGCCGAACGCCCCGGTTTCGACACAGCCGCTGCAACCGCCGGCCCGGGCGTCTTCCAGCGTCTTGCCCTGCCGCAATTGCTGCGCGATCACCGCATCGGCATTGAAGATCGAAGGGAAACCGTAACCGTGACGGATCACCCGCAGCGCGTGCTTCAAGACCCGCTCCGGCGTCTTCCGCGACAGCTGTAAATTGCTGCTGGGCTGCAACAGATGCATCTGATCGACGATCTCCAGCAGCAGGTCGGTCAATTCGTTGGAACCGTCCGAGCCGTCGGCCAGCAGGCCGGCCAGATTGATATTGGCGAAATCCGTATACGTCCCGCTTTCCGCGGCGGTGACCCCGACTTTCGGCGGCGCCGGATGATTGTTGAATTTGATGAAGAAACATTCCAGCAGTTCGCGAGCCTGCTCGCGAGTCAGGCTGCCGTCGCGCAGCCCGCGCTCATAGAACGGCCACAGATGCTGGTCCAGATGACCCGGACTGAACGAATCCCAGCCGTTCAACTCGGTGATCACCGCCAGATGGCAGAACCAGTAGGCTTGCATGGCTTCATGGAAATCGCGGGGCGGGTGGGCCGGAACACGGCGGCAGACCCGAGCAATCTGTTCCCATTCCCCCCGCCGCCGCGGATCGGCCGCTGCCGCCAACTGCTCCGCTCGCTCCGCATGCCGCTCGGCAAACCGGATCACCGCATCGCAGGCCAGCGACATGGCCACCAACTGCTCGCGCCGATCATACGCCCGCGGGTCGCCAGTCCAATCCAAACTGCGGATCCTCCCCGCGATCTGCTGTTTCCGCTGCAGCATCCCCTCGCGGTAGATCTTGTCGTCCAACACCGTATGGCCCGGCGAACGCTGTTCCATGAACTCCGTGAAGATCCCCGCGTCATAGGCGGCGAGCCACGAATCGTCCATCGCGGAAAAGATCTTGTCCCGCATCGCTCGGCCTTGCCAGTACGGAAGGATCGTCCGGCGATAGGCCTCC
>SLEY01000648.1 GCA_007124535.1 Planctomycetaceae bacterium | reverse complement strand
GGTCGGAACCGATTCCGATCCACGTGACGGGCATGGTGCATGCGGGCGAGGTGCTGTTTGTCGCCGGGCCGCTGGTCCAGGCGACGCGGGATCCGGCCGGAGCCATCGGGACGGAGGAAGCTCGGTTGCTGGCCATCGCTCCCGATTCGGGGGAAGTGCTGGCCGAGATGTCGCTGCCCAGCCCGCCGGTCTGGGACGGCATGGCGGCCGCCGGCGGCGGATTGTACCTGGCGCTGGAAGACGGCCAGCTGTGGGGGCTCTGGCCGGCAGCTTCCGGGCGATCGGGCCGTTCGCTCCAGCCGAAACGGCCGGTGATCCTGCCGCCGGTCGAACTTGCCCCCGAACCGGGGCTGGTCGGGCGGTGGCGGTTCGATGAAGGCATCGGTACGGTCGCTCGGGATGCCTCGGGCCAAGGTCACCAGGCGCGGGTCACCGGTCGCTGGATCGAAGACGAATCGGGCATTTGCCTGGCAGCCAGCGGCGTCCCGCGGGCGGCCGTGATTCCGGACGCCGAGCACCTGCAATTCGGCAACCAGGATTTCAGCTTGGCACTCTGGGTCCAGGTGGAAGACTACGGCGCCCGCCTGTTGGGCAAAGAGGCTTTTCCGGAGAACTGGTGGGTGGTGAATCTGTTGGACGACGGCCGGCTGGAATTGGTCCTGGGCGAAGGTCGCGGTTCGGGGCGGAATGTGCGACCGACCAGCGCCACGCCCCTGGAACGAGACACCTGGCATCATCTGGTCGCCGTTGCGGATCGCCAGGCGGGCGAAGTGCGCTGGTATCTGGACGGGCGTCTGGACAGCCGGCACGCGATCCCTGCCGAGATGATCGGGGGGCTGCACGCCGCGGGTCGCGACATCCAGATCCCTTCCAGCCACCGCCCCTTCCACGGACGTTTCGCCGATCTGCGGATCTACCGCCGTGCCTTGCCGGCGGAACGAATCCAGGAGATAGCGGAAGTGATTCGCAAACGGTGACTGCGGAAGCATCCCCCACGATTGTTGATACGAAAGGAGGAATTCGGATGGGACTGAGTCGACGAGCGTTTTTGGGAACGGCGGCGGCCGCGATGACGTCGGCTTGCGCGCACCCGGGAGAGTCCGATCCCGCCGGCGACAGACCGAGATACAAAGCGGCCATCATTGCCGAAGGCCGCGGCAACGGGTATGGTCACCACCATCATCTGGTGTTCGCCAAACGCCCGGACGTCACCGTGGTTGCCTTGGCCGACCCCTATGAAGAGGGTCGGGCGGAACGGGCCCGCGAGGCGCAGGCCGCACGGGTCTACAGCGATTATCGCGAGATGCTGGAAGAGGAACGGCCTGATCTGGTGTCCGTCGCGCCGCGGCATACCGACAAACGCCTCGAACACCTGCTGGCCTGTGCCGAATACGGGTGCCACGGTTACGTCGAAAAACCGTTGTGCGCGGATTTGGCCGAGGCCGAGCGGATCATCGCGGCTTTCGACGAGCGCGATCTGAAATGGGTGATCGCCCACAACTTCACCGCCACGCCCATCGTCCGTCACGCGAAACGGAGCTTATTCGAAGAAGGTCGGATTGGCGAGGTGCTGGAAATGCGCGGCCGCGGCAAAGAGGATCGGCGGGCGGGCGGCGAAGACTTGATCGTCCTGGGTACCCACATCTTCGACCTGATGACCTATTTCCTGGGCCCGGCCTCGTGGTGCAGCGCCGATTTCACCACCGACGGGCGGCCTGCCACGCCGGACGATGTGCATGAGGCGACGGAACCGATCGGGCCCGTCGTCGGGGATCGCATGCAAGCCACCTTCCGCTACCCCGGCGGTTGCTACGGCTACTTCGGCAGCATGCGAAATCAGCATGGCGACGGTGGCCGCTGGGGTCTGGACATCTACGGCAGCCAAGGCATCGCCACCCTCCGGATGGACGTCATTCCCGTCATCCGTTATACCGAAAATCGAGCGTGGGCGCCCGGCATCCGCGAATCCTCCTGGCACCCGTTGCCCGACGCACCGGAGACCGTCTTCGCCGATCCCCAAATCGACCGCAACGCCCTGCTGATCGACGAACTGATCGCCGCGATTCAGGAAGACCGGGAACCCGAGCAGAGTGTCCGGCAAAGCGGCTGGGAGACGGTCAGCATGATCCAAGCCGCCTGGGAATCCCACGTCCGCGGCGCCCCGGTGACCCTGCCCTTACAGCAACTCGATCACCCGCTGAAGCGTTGGTGAACGGCCGCGGACGACAGGGCCTTGTCCACCTTCGCTTGGTGCCGCAAATCACAAATGACAGCCCACCAAGGCTGGAAGTTGCCTGCGGCACCGCCCCGTAGGTTGGGTATTCCTGCCCGACGAACCCCATGATGGATTCGCCGTGATGGATTCGTGACCGAGGGGAATGGGCCATTGAACGACCTCTACAATGCGACAGGGAGGAGCTTGGGTATGACAGGTGAATTGACGACGGCGATCGACTTGGCGATCGAGGGCCAGTGGGATGCGTCCCATCGCATCGTACAGCAGCGGGATGACCAAACTGCCGCTTGGATCCACGCCGTGCTGCACAAGATGGAGGGCGATTTGGGCAACAGCCGCTATTGGTATGGGCGGGCGGAGAAGATGGCATGTGCCGACCGTGAGCCGCTTGCCGAGTTGCGCGAGATCCGAGCTTCGCTGGCGGATTGATCGCCCCGACGCGTTCAGCACGGGGCGGGAGAAGCACCACCGCCCAGCGCCGGTTTCATGACGGGGACGCCGCGATTTGCGTCCCGCACTCTTGCGACACGAAAAATTCCGACTAAAGGGCCCGGAACTCCCCGGTTTCTTCAAAATCAACCGGAATGCCCTGGAGTTTCGCCAGGATCGCTTCCTTCGTCACCGCGGGCATCCGGTTGGTGTAGACCTTGATGCAGGGTTGCCCCCCTCCATCCAGGCCGATGCCCGTACCCATGACTCCTGCTTGCTGGGCGAGCCAACTGCC
>SLEY01000390.1 GCA_007124535.1 Planctomycetaceae bacterium | reverse complement strand
CCCAGTTCGGCGCCAGTATCATAAGCAGGCCACAGCCAATTCGTGTCGCATTGATCGGTTCGTCGTCCGACATGGTTTGTAAAGCTCAAAACCACTTTCGTCTCAGCGCCCTTGAAAACGGCGCTGGGTACTGGGTTTCCCTGAATACTGGCCCCCGGGTCCCCCGTGATTATCAGGAGGCGAAACGATGCCGCACCTCATGAATCGGCGTTCTTTTTTGACGGCGACCGGCCGCACCGCGGCGGGCCTGGTTATTTTGGGCAACAGCCGATCGGCCCGCAGCTATTGGGCCAATCAGCGGCTGGCCGTGGCCGTGATCGGTGTCGGCGGGATGGGGGCGGTGAATCTCAGCCTGGTGTCCGGGGACCCGGTGGAAATCCGCACGGGGTACCGGATCGCGCGAGGGGATCCGGAAGAAAAGACGGGCGAATCCATCGTGGCCCTGTGCGATGTGGATGGGCGGACGGCCGCCGATTCAGCGCCGGGTCGCCGGAATCCGCCCGGGGATTCGCTGGCCCGCTTCCCCCGGGCCAAAGTCTACCGCGACTATCGGCGGATGCTGGACCAGATGGACGCCCAGATCGACGCGGTGGTCGTGAACACTCCGGACCACATTCATGCTCCGGCCACGGTCACCGCGATGCGGCGGGGCAAACATGTCTATTGCGAGAAACCGGGCGCCCATACGGTGTACGAAGCCCGGGTGGCGGCCGAGGTGGCTGCGGAACAGCAAGTGGCCACCCAATTGGGCACCCAGATGCATGCCACCGACAATTACCGGCGGATCCTGGAATTGCTGCAGGCGGGTGCGATCGGCGAAGTGGACGCGTTCCACATCTGGCTGCGCGGCGGCGGCGGCCGTCCCAGCGACCGGCCCGGCGACTCGCCACCCGTCCCCGACGGATTGGACTGGAATCTGTTCCTCGGGCCCACGGCGTACCGCCCGTATCACCCCACCTATAGCCGCGGCTGCGGAGGCAACTGGCAACGCTGGTGGGATTTCGGGCACGGCAGTCTGGGTAATATGGGCTGCCACTTTTTCGATCTGGGCTTCTGGGGATTGGACTTAAAGTACCCTCGGGCGGTGCATGCCGAGGGTCCGGAGCCCCATCCGGAGACGGCGCCCGGCCAGCTGCACGTCGGTTACGAGTTTCCCGCCCGCGGCTCGCGGCCTCCCGCCACCCTGACCTGGACGCACGGGGGCCGGGGACCGGCCGTCTTTACCGAAAACGCCGCACCCGATTGGGCTTGGGGCGTCTTCGTCGGCAGCGAAGGCATGCTGTGGGTCAACTATCACGAACACCAGCTGTGGCCCGAAGAGAAGTTCGCCGACTACGTGCCGCCGGAACCGAGCCTCCCCGCATCGATCGGGCACCATGCCGAATGGATCGCGGCTTGCAAGACCGGCAGTCCGACCGGTTGCCACTTCGGCTACTCCGGCCCGGTCGCGGAAGCGGTCATGTTGGGCAGTGTCGCCTATCGTTGCGGCCAGCCGCTGGAATGGGATGCCGAGAATCTGCGCGTGACCAACGCTCCTGAAGCGAACCAGTTGTTGCACCGCGAGTACCGCGAGGGTTGGACATTGTAGCCCGCCAAATCCCGCAACGTGAATTGCAAACCAACCTCGGCGCGACCCCCGGTCGAGACCAGCCTGCCGCGTTGAAGTTTCCTTAAGCAACCGTTCACCGCCCGGGCACCGGTCCCTCTTTCGACCAAAACACGTTATCCTCGGGGAAAAACGATGCGAGAACATCCGACGCTCCCCGTGAACAATGATTCCGTAAGCCTGAAATCGATTTTCTGACACATTTATTTGCAGCATGGTGGACAGGATGAACTGGGGCGAAGCACTGATCTTGGGTATTTTGCAAGGTTTGACGGAGTTCATTCCCGTCAGCAGCAGCGGCCATCTTGAACTCGGAAGCGTATTCTTCGGCTTGGAAAATCCGGAAGCGTTCTTCACGTTCAACATACTGGTTCACGGAGCCACGTTTTTGAGCGTTGTCGTCGTGTTTTTTCAGGATATTCGGCAGCTCATCGCAAGTGCGTTTGCATTTCGTTGGAATGCCGATACCCGTTTTATTGCGCTGCTCTTGATATCCGCTGTGCCGGTGGGCATTGTGGGTCTGCTGTTCGAATCGCATGTCGAAAAGTTGTTTCAAGGCCGGGTGGTGCTGGTCGGAGCGATGCTGCTGGTCACCTCCCTGCTGCTCTTCTTGACCCGAATCGCGCCGTCGGGGGGCAACGATATCACGCTTAAGAGCAGCGTGATTATCGGACTTTCCCAGGTAGCCGCCATCCTTCCCGGCGTCAGCAGGAGCGGCACCACGATCAGTACGGCCTTGTACCTAGGCGTAGAAAAAGCGACAGCCGTTCGTTTCTCCTTCTTGATGGCGCTCTTCCCCATTTTCGGCGCGAACCTGCTGAAGATCATTTCCTTGTGGAACGAAGCGAACGCGGGGAATACGGTGGATACGTTGCCTCTGGTCGTCGGCACGGTTGCCGCATTTTTGGCCGGTTTGTTCGCCTGCCGTTGGATGTTGGATATTGTGCGGAGGGGAAGTATCTATTATTTTTCCGCATATTGTCTTCTGGCAGGGTTGGCAGCAATCGGGTACGGTGTTTTCGGATAGGGAGATGGACGTTCGCGCTCGGTTTCCTTCGCGCGGCTTCTTTCGTCTCACAAGTGGGCGTGGCCGGGCGAATGAAGCAGAGCGCGAATGGGTTTTTCCAGACGTATGACACGGACAAGACGGTTTTTCAATTCAGGAGTTCTTGAAATGAGCGAGCAGTCAGGAGCGCGGAAAGCGGGGATCGGGCGGCGTGATTTCCTGATCGCCGCCGCGGCGGCGGCCGTCTCATCGGCCGGGAGCCGGGCGCGGGCGATGCCGGCCAACGACCGGCTGAATATCGGCATCCTGGGCGCCGGCGGTCGCGGACGAGCGAACACGGAGGCGGTGG
>SLEY01000383.1 GCA_007124535.1 Planctomycetaceae bacterium | reverse complement strand
CTACGTCGAGCTGGGTGCAGCGAGGGCAGGTGTCGCCCGGTTTCCGTTACGGATTTCGCTGACCACCATCCCGTCGCGGAGGGTGACAACACGTTTGGCGTGCTCGGCGACCTCGTCTTCGTGGGTCACCATGATGATCGTGCGTCCTTCGCCGTTCAGGCGATCGAACAGGGCCAGGATCTCGGCGGTGGTCTTGGAATCCAGGTTTCCGGTGGCTTCATCGGCCAGGATGAAGTACGGGTCGTTAATCAAGCTGCGGGCGATGGCGACCCGCTGCTGCTGGCCGCCTGAAAGTTGGGTGGGGCGATGTCCCAGCCGATCGGCCAACCCGACCATTTCGGCGATTTCGTGGCAGCGGCGGCGGGTCTTGCGATTGACGCGCCCCTGGTAGTACAGCGGCACTTCGATGTTTTCCACGACGGTCAGCTGGGGGATCAGGTTGTAGGACTGGAACACAAACCCGATGCGGCTGGCCCGGATCAAGGACAATTCGCGGTCGTTCAGCTTGGAGACATCGACATCGCCCAGGAAATAGGCGCCCGAGGTGGGTTTATCCAGGCATCCCAGCAGGTTAAGGAGGGTGCTCTTCCCCGATCCGGACGGCCCCATGATGGCCACGTAATCGCCTTCGGGCACGTCCAGGGACACGCCGCGGAGGGCTCGCACGGTTTCGCCTTTGAGGACATATTCTTTTTTCAAGTCCTGCAGAGAGCAGGCCATATCGGCCCGTCCGGTCATCGTGGGGCCTCTCCTCGCGGCAACTCGGCTCGCCCGCCGGCCATGGCCGACACTGCGCGGATGAATTCTTCGCGTGTCACGACCCCGTCTCCGTCGGTATCGGCGGCCAGGATACGTTGGCGTTGTTCGGCCGGCAGGTGTTCGAGTTCTGCGGCGGAGAGCACGCCGTCCCCGTTGGCATCCAAGGCATCGAAAACGCGGCCGGGCTCCCGGCCGCCTGCCGCCGGTGCGGCCGCCCGTTCGTCGGGCGGTCCCGCCCGTTCACCCCGTTCGCCAGCGGGCTGCCGGTCGCCGCGTGGGCCGCGCGGCTCGTCCACCGACACCATCCTGTCCGGCCGTTCGCCCGGCCCGTTGTCCTCGCGCGCGGCGGCCAGCGCGCCCGGCAACGGACGCCGCTCCATCGGCGTCAGCTCGGGCAACTGCAGCTTGTGGGCAAACGCCCGCGGATTCATCACCAGTTGCTCGCCTTCCACCAAACCCGAGTCGATCGTCATGAAACTGTCATTACTCGACCCCACTTGCACCGAACGGGTTTCCCAGTCCTCGCCGTTCTTCAGCAAACAGAAAAAATGGCCTTGGGTTTCGTACAACGCTTGCACCGGGACTTGTAACGCTTCGTCCTCGCGCTCGACGAAAATCCGCACCTCGGCATTCATCCCCGAACGGACTTCCGGCGGCGGGTCGTCGATTCGGACGAACGCCGCATACTGGCGAATATTCCCCGACCGCCAACTGGTCGGTTCGGCATACTGATTGACCCGCACCACCTGGCCGTGCAGGATTTCATTGGGCAGCGCATCAAAGCGGATCGTGGCCGGCATCTCCGCGGCGACCAGCGAAATCCGCGACTCATTGATCGTCGCCTTGACCTGCATCCGATTGGGGTCCGGCAAACGGATGATCACCTGATTCTCCCGCACCATCGCCCCCGGCTCGACAATGAATTCATTATTGCCCGAGGTGACGTTCGCATGGATCACTTGTCCCTCCTCGGGAGCCAGAATCGTGCAGGCGGCGATTTGCTCCCGGAGTTCTTCCAGTTTCTCCACTTCCAAGCGATGACTCTCCTGCTCCGATTCCAGCTTCGCCTCGCCAATCGTGATGTCGCTGTCAAATTGCTTCAGCGTCTTGGCCTTGGTATATCGTCGCAGCACCTCCAGCTTGGTCTGGGCCGCCTCCAGCTCGTTCCGCGCTTTTTCCACGCCGAACTGGTCCCCTTCTAATTGGAGGGCCCGCACGATGCCCCGTGCCGCCAGACGCTCGGTCGATTGGAACGCCAATTCGGCCCGCCGCAAATTCTCTTCCGCCACGAAAATCTGGCTGAGGATCGATTGCTCCTCCTGTCGAAACGTGCCTTCCAAATACTCCGTCCGGGCGATTTTCGCAGCTTCCAACGAATTCTCGGCCTGCACCACCATCGCCCGACTGGTATTGACGGCGATCTGTTGCCGGACCAATTCCTGCTCAAGCGACGCCGTGGACAGCTCGACCAGTTTGTCCCCCCTTTTTACAATTTCCCCCTCGTCGATCACCCAAATGATTTCCGTTCCCCCCGAAGAACGGACTTCGCAACGAATCTCGATGTTGCTGGAACTCTCCACCGTTCCTTGCTCCAGCACAATGTGCGAATAAGGACCACTAAACACGGGGGTGGTAAGTACCGCGGCGGTCGCGTCTTTGTCATTTGGCCGGAGGTAGTACCAGACGATTCCCCCCAAACCTGCGGAAATCGCCAGCAGGATCAGGGTGAACAGAGGCATCGAACCGCGGCGTCGCGTCCGGGGTCGGGGGCGGGAACGTCGGGCAGGGGAAGTTGGCATGACTGGGTCCTGCAACTCGTAGGAGCGATGTATCTCGCGGAAAAAATCGGTCACCTCTACGGGGGGAGGAACGCGCTTGTGGCCACTGCGAGTTCGGATTGTTGGAGTTCACGCTTCCGCGTGCCGGATTCCGCTGGCGCTTGGTTCGCACCAACGGTTCGCACGCTGAAGCGTGAACTCCAACGGTTCGCACGCTGACGCGTGAACTCCGGCGGTTCGCACGCTGAAGCGTGAACTCCAACGGTTCGCACGCTGACGCGTGAACTCCGGCGGTTCGCACGCTGAAGCGTGAACTCCAACTGCAAGCACGTTCCTGCACCCACGTCTACCTGTTGCAACCCCGGACCAAGCCGCTCGGATCGGTCGAATTCCGGGAACGCAACTATTTCATCTTAGCTGGCGTCCGGCCGGCT
>SLEY01000594.1 GCA_007124535.1 Planctomycetaceae bacterium | reverse complement strand
GTTTCGCATGCGGCCCCTGGTTCGCACAGAAAACGCTCTCGTACTTGCCGGCAAACGCGTTGCCGAAATTGTCCTCCAACAGACTGCTCGAACGGACAATGATCGGCGACTGGCCGAAATAGGCCAGCATTTCCGAAAACTCCTGCTCGATCGGCGGCGGGAACGAGCCGCTCAGGATCCGCCGCCGCGCGTCCTGCACCCCGTCCAGAAACGTCGCCGGATCCCGCTGGCGCTGCCGTACCCACCAGCAGCCGTTTTCGACCAAGTACGAGTAAAACACGTCGGAGCCGATGTAAAAGGAATCGTGGGCCTCCAACAATTCCTCCCAGCGCGGGTCGCTCTGGCGGAGAATCGCCCGGGCCAGCAGCAGGCCGACCGCTTTGCCCCCAATCAAACCGGTGCCCACCATCCGGCGGCTGATCTGCAGTACGTCGCCCAGCGAAAAATACCGCCCCGCCAAATCCAAGACCCGCTCGTCGCGGGTCACCAGCATCTTCAACAAACGTTCGCGGCAGGCCGCGACCTCCTCCTCCGTCCGGGCGCCCCCTTGATACTCCTCCCAGACCTGCTCCGCCTGCGACAGACTGCGCGTCCACGTCCCCTGCCGCAGACGAACCGTCTCCAACCCGGTCCAGGGAATCGTCGTCAGGATCTCGGCCGTCGTCGAACTCTCCAGCAGGGGGACCACCTGCTCGCCCTCCCAGGCATGCAGCATGTGCATGGTGGGCGAGTACCGATGTTCGACCTTGATCGGATGCACGAACAATCCGCCCCGGTGCCGGTAGATATCCAAAAACAACTGCGTCGTATCCGTGATCGGCGTGGTCGCCTGGAACGAATGCCGGTTACGCAGCAAGGGGAAATAGGCCACGGATTCCAGGTCCAGGACGTAAGGGCAAGTCAAGCGGAAGAAATTCCCCAGCATCCGGTCGCTGAACCAGGCATCGGCCAGCTCGGAGAGGCAGTCGAACACGAAGAACGCTTCCTGCCCCAACTCGCCCAGGGTGCGATGGACCGTCGTAATGAATTGTTCGCACTCGTGCGTGGGGTCCAGCTGGCACACCGTTACCGGCAAATCGTCCGGGACCAGAGAGGGGTGATCGGCAAATCGGAAATAAACAATACGCCTCCCCTGAGCAAGAGCATGCCTGCAGAAGGGGGGTACAAACGGGGCGAAATCCTCCATGCGGTCGACTTGCCAGACCAGATTATCGCCGGGCAACAGCCCGCGCAGCAGGCGATCCAAGCCAGGAATTCCCGTGCTCATTTGCGTGTCTCGGACCATGACGCCTCCTCCCAACCTACCGGAAAACCAATATTCCGAGGTAATGTCTTTCCGCCACACGAGTGCTCGTCCAGCACTTCCCCTCGCCAACATTGGCCGTAGAATTTCCCTACAGACTAAGGCGACTTCCCCCGCTCGTCAAGTCGCGCTTGCCGATGAACGGCAAGAATCGAGCTTTTTTACGGCAACCGGTTACCGGAAAAATATTCTTTTGCGGCAAAAAGGTACTGGAACGATGCCCGTGTTTCTGGTAAATTCTCGTTCGGATCGGCCATTCCGTCCCCGAAACCGTTTCAGTCAAGCATAAGGAGTACCTCCCACCATGATCCACGTCAGCACCGGGCCCGCTCAGGATACCGCCTCGCAAGTCGAAGCGTTCATGTCCCAAGTCACGGCCAAGAATCCCGGCGAGGTCGAGTTCCTTCAGGCGGTTCGCGAAGTCGCCGATTCGGTGATGCCCTACATCGATACGCATCCCATCTATCGCCAAATGCGGATCCTGGAACGGATGGTCGAACCGGAACGGGTGGTGATCTTTCGCGTGCCCTGGGTGGACGATCGCGGGGAAATCCAAGTCAATCGGGGCTTCCGCGTCGAAATGAACAGCGCCATCGGGCCGTATAAAGGCGGGCTCCGATTTCACCCCACGGTCACGCTGGGCGTGCTGAAGTTCCTGGCCTTTGAACAGGTTTTCAAAAATGGCTTGACGACCCTTTCCCTGGGGGGCGGAAAAGGGGGCTCGGATTTCGATCCCAAGGGCAAGAGCGATCAGGAGGTGATGCGCTTTTGCCAGTCGTTCATGACCGAATTGGCCCGCCATATCGGACCGGACACCGATGTCCCGGCCGGGGATATCGGCGTCGGCGCACGGGAAATCGGTTTCATGTTCGGCCAGTACAAGCGGATCGCCAACCGCTTCTGCGGGGTGCTGACCGGCAAAGGGCTCGAGTATGGCGGATCGCTGCTGCGGCCGGAGGCCACCGGCTACGGCTGCGTGTACTTCGCCCAGGAAATGCTCAAAGCCTGCGGCGAGTGTGTCGAGGGCAAGACGGCGCTGGTCTCGGGCTCGGGGAATGTCGCCCAGTACACGATCGAGAAACTGACCGAATTGGGCGCCAAAGCCATTACGTTGTCGGATTCGGACGGGACGATCGTCGATCCCGAAGGGATCGGGCCGGAGAAACTGACCTGGGTCATGCAATTGAAGAACCTTCGCCGCGGCCGGATTCGGGAATACGCCGACCAGTTTCCGGGCGTGACCTACCTGCCGGGCCAGGGGCCGTGGAGTGTGGCGGGCGAATTGGCCTTCCCCAGCGCAACGCAGAACGAAATCAACGAGGAGGACGCCCGGACGCTGGTCAAGAACGGCTGCCGGCTGGTCGCCGAGGGCGCGAACATGCCGACGGTCCCGGAGGGGGTGGATGTGTTCTTGGATGCCAAGATCCTGTACGGACCGGGCAAAGCGGCGAACGCGGGGGGCGTGGCCACCTCGGGATTGGAAATGACCCAAAATGCCGGCGTGACCCGCTGGACCCACGAAGAGGTGGACCACAAACTGCAGCAGATCATGGCCGAAATCCATGACGCGTGCCTCCAGTACGGCTCCGACGGCGACTTCGTGGATTACGTGCGGGGCGCGAATATCGCCGGTTTCGTCAAAGTGGCCGATGCCATGCTGGCCCAAGGCGT
>SLEY01000449.1 GCA_007124535.1 Planctomycetaceae bacterium | reverse complement strand
GTCTTGGCGTATGTGCCGGGGGGTTGTCCCCATGAACCTGTTGCGGGGCTCCCGGGTCCCGGTTGTCGATCCGTTGAGCACAGCGACTTGTGGAGCTATGAGCAGTCGAATCGCGAACCGGGAGAACGATGCTTCCAAGGAGCCTGCCTCCAGGTCGGCTTCGGCGCTGTCTCATGTCGAAATCGTTCCCCGTGAGCCACCCCCTAACGAGAGCGATTCCAGTGCGAATCGCCACGTCTTGCGCGCCGAGTTCCCCGACCAGCAGCAGGAAACGGTGATCTCGAAGCAGAGCAACGGCCCGCACAGTGAAGCCGCTTCGGACGTGCGATCCTCAAAAGGCCCGGAAATACGCCCAATCATGCCTATCGCAACCACCCCAAACGAAATGGGAGTGATGCTGGTCGGCACGGAGTTGGGTCATTTTCGTCTGGAGCAATTCGTCGGTGGGGGCGGGATGGGCGCCGTCTTTCGCGGCACCGATGTGCGTTTGGGACGGACGGTGGCGGTCAAGGTCCTTTCGCGCGATCGCACCGACGTGGACACCTTACGGCGGTTTCAGAATGAAGCCCAAAGCGCAGCCCGACTGGATCACGGGAATATCGCTCGGGTTTACTACGTTGGCGAAGATCGCGGGCTGCATTACATCGTCTTCGAGTTCATCGAAGGCACCAACGTGCGGGATTTGGTCCAGCAGAAGGGTCCTCTGCCGTTGGAGGAAGCCATCAACTACGTGCTCCAGGTAGCCGAGGCGTTGGAGCACGCGTCCTTGCGAAACGTCATTCACCGGGACATCAAACCCTCGAACGTCCTGGTGACCCCCGAAGGCCGGGCCAAATTGGTGGATATGGGTTTAGCCCGTTTGCACCCCATGGATTCGGAAGTGGGCGATTTGACGGCCAGCGGGGTGACGTTAGGCACGTTCGATTACATCTCGCCGGAGCAAGCGCGTGATCCGCGGACGGCCGACGTTCGCAGCGACCTCTACTCGTTAGGCTGCACGTTTTATTTCATGTTGACCGGCCGTCCCCCTTTTCCGCAGGGGACCATGTTGCAGAAGCTGTTGAGTCACAGTGCGGATCCGCCGTTAGACCCCCGCACATTTCGTCCTGAGTTGGACGAGCAGGTGGTCCAGGTGGTGGAGCGGCTGTTGGCCAAGCAGCCCGGGCGGCGTTTCCAACGGCCCAGCGAGTTGATTGGCCAGTTACTGTTGGTGGCGGAACGGCTGAACATGCAGACCATTGCTCGCAACGGAGCGGTCTGGATCGCACCGCGCGAGACGCGTTTCGCCCGATTGAGTTGGGTGGTGCCCTGGGCGGTGCCATTGTTGCTGTTTGTGGTCTTCGCGCTGCTGATGAACGGCACGTGGTCAACTCGGGAGCCGTTCGAGTTTGAACGGATGGCGGTCCAGCTGGAGCCTTTGCCGATGGATTCGGGAGCGTTGGAGGCGGGGTTGATCGAGGAGGACGCGGGGGATTCGCACCAGCCGCTCGACGAACTCCCTCCGGCGGACCAGTCCGACCCACCGGCGGAGGCGGCGGAGGCGACCGAAGGCGAGTTGTCCGAAAGCGGGGCCGTTGCCGAATCGCCGGAGGCGGCGGAGCCGGATGCGTTGCCCGAGGATTTGGTGGATTCGGTCGAGCGGCGTCCGGGGGATCCGCCCCCCGAACGGCTGCCCACTTTGCTAGCGCGGGCCCCATTGCCCCGCCCGCCGCGAAAGCCCTCCGAAGCCACCGGTTCGCCAGGAACCGACACCGAGGGTGAGGCCCCGACCGAGGCCGAGGCGGTCCCGGATCCCGACGACGAAACGGAATCCACGGTCCCGCCGCCCGCCCGCATCCTGGTGACCGACGAACCGGACCAGGTCTCGGGAGACGATGTGTTGGCCGTCGCGTCTTTCGCTGAGGCGTGCCGGAGAGCCCAGCAACTGGGAACGCAGACAATCGAACTGCACTACAATGGGGTGCGAGAAGAGACGCCGATCGAGCTGGGAAGCGGCCCTTTGAACGTCTCACGGGGAGCCGGATATGAGCCGACGATCGTGTTTCGACCCACCTATAATGACCCGGTTTTTGGCAGATCGATGATTCGCGCCAACGGGTCGCAATTGACTTGGCGCGGGGTGCATGTGTTGTTGGATCTTACGGATGCCCCCACGCAGGGTTGGTCTCTGTTCCGCTTGCGCTCGTTCGTCCATCTGGATATCCGCGATGCGGTGCTGACGATTCGCAATTTGGATTCGCGGGGGGAAATGCGACACACGCCGGTCGACTTCTTCGTATTGGAACCGGAACGGACCGTCGACACGGAAGAGGACGCGGAGTTGGAGAGTCGCCTCACGCTGACCGACTGCATCCTGCGGGGTCAGGCCAGTGTATTGCGATCGGAACCCCGTTCGGCATTCCGGTTCGTTCTGCAGAACAGCCTGGTGGTGGCCCGCGGCTGGCTGTTCCAGATTGCCGACGCATCCAGCGCTTCGAATGGAACGGCGGGCAGTGCCGAGGTGGTTGTTCGGCAGGTCACGGCCGTGTTGCGCGACGGTTTGGGACGAGTTGCCGGTGGCGGCTCCTCGACAGATCTCCTGGAATTGGGGGTCCAGACTTCGGATAACCTCATTGAGCTGAGCGATCCGGAAGGCGTACTTTTCGAGTGGGTTGGTGTCGAGGAACCCTCGGAGATGGAATCGCAGTGGCAGTTGGAGGGACGCGACAATACCTATGGGGGAGTGACCCGGTTCTTGCGGCTGCGTCCGGCGGATTCCGACTCCGACCCGTTGGTCGTGGACATCGACTCGTTGGATCAGCTCAGTTTCTTGGACGAGCAGCGTCCTCGTTTCCAGCCGGCCTGGGATTCCCCGGCTTCCGAATTGACGGAGGACAAGCATTGGGGTGCGCATTATCAGAGGGATTCTTCGGTTGACGAGGGAGTTGAAGCCTCTGAGGAGGGAGATGAGGACGGGTCATCAGGAGAGGATTCCG
>SLEY01000359.1 GCA_007124535.1 Planctomycetaceae bacterium | reverse complement strand
GGCCTGGTTCGCCTCAGCCAGCACGAACCGGACCATCATCTGCTCTGCGGGCGCGTCAGCGGCCTGACCATTCAGCACATCCCAATCGGAAGCGTCAACCCGTGCGGCTTGTCCGACGGCCAGGATCCAGAAGCTCGCCCCAACCAGGGCGGCGAGCCAAACAGCGCCCGATCGGCGCAATAACGGAAAGCATGTTGTCATCGGTTCTTTCTCCTCGAAGTGTCAGTTCCGGACCTAGATGAGGCCCAGTATAACACACGAGCGACGAGGAGAAATCAATGCCTGACCACCGATCGCTTACTCTTGGCTCAATTGAACCGCATACTGCAGATCTTCTTGAGCCCGCTGGATTTCGCCCAATTTCCGGAAGGCCAAGGCCCGGTTGCGATAGGCCAGCCGGTTGTCGGGTTCCAATTCGATGGCCTGGGTGAAATCGGCGATGGCCTTTTGGTATTCGCCCAGGCGTGCGTAGGTTGTGCCCCGGTTGTTGTAAGCCAGACTCCAGACTTCGTTCAGCGAGATCGACTTGGTGAAATCGCTGATCGCTTCGTTCAGTCGGCCCGCCGCGAGGTGGGCACAGCCTCGGTTGTAGTACAACTCGGCGCTGGGTTCTTCGCGGAGTGACAGGAGCCGGTCGTAATCGCGCACCGCGTAGTCATAGCTGCCGCGCAGCATTTGGGTGGCCGCCCGGTCGCGGAGCAGGTTGACGTTCCGCGGATGGTATTGCAATCCCCGGTCGTATTCATAAACGGCACGGTCATAGTCGTACTCCGCGATATAGTCCAAGGCTCGATTCGCGACGTCCTCTTCGATGATTTCTTCCGTGACGACGACTTCTTCCTCGTAGTCCTCGTAGTCACGGTCACCGCGGCCGTCTCCTCCTCCGCCGCCTGGTCCCCCGGGTCCGCTGCCACGAGGTCCGATGGGCGCGGCGGCCAGGATGTCGCCGGTTCCGCTGGCCGGTTCCCCCGCCGCCGCGTTGGCCGGGGCTCGTCCGGGATTCTCGGCTTCCATCGCCAACGCGGTTTCGGCGGTTTCCCGCATCTGGGAGGCCGCTTCCGCCAATTTGTCCGCGGCCAAATGAGCCCGCTCGGCCGCCTTCTCCGCATCCCCCTTCGATTCTTCGCCCGGACGCCGCTGAGCGGCGTTCATCAGATTCCGCACCGCTCGCATCGGCGTGTTGGCCTCGGCCAACAATTCGGCAATCTCCGGGGCCGTCTCCGCCACCTTCTCCGCCGCGGCCTGAGCGTCGTTGGTGATCGTCTGCTGGTCGCTGCCCAAACCACGCGACTGGTCCTCACTCAAACCCTGCTCCTTGCCCTCGTCACACGCCTGGGCAATCTGCCGCTGCGTCTGAGCCGCCCGTTCCAACGATTCGGCGGCCGCCGCCAATTCCTCGGGCGAGGCCCCGCTGCCCGTGCCCGGCAGCCCACGCGGTACCGCAAAAAAACGTTGCGGACCCGGCGGAAAGGCCGACGTGGAAACCTCCAAACTGAACCCGTCACTGCCGTCGCTGTCCGTCCCTAAATACTGGTCCTTATTCGGAGTATAAGCCCCGTCCCCCGTCACGTCCCGGTAAAAATCCACACTATCCAGCGGCAGCCGGGGCGCGTTCGGATCGGGACGCCGACCCGGATGAGCCTCCGCCGGCATGCCTTGAGCCAACATCGCCGGATTCGCTACCAACGTGATCCGATCCCCCCGCAACGCCTCCGGCGGATATACCCCCAGTGCAGGGGCAGGCTCGCCGTCTCCGCAGGCCGCACAGCCGCTGCCATTGCAATGCGCACATTCCTGGCCCGCGCAGGCAGAACAACTGCAGCCCGGTCCGTGACCGCCACCATGCCCGCCATGATGGCCCGTGCCCCCACGAGGACGGTGGTGTTCCAATTCCCGCGCGTGCTGAAAATCCATGTTGGCCATCTGCATCAAAATCGTCGGACGGCTGACATCGCCCTTCGTGGCGTTCAGCGGCTGCCAAGGGGCACGCCGCAAATTCGACTGCCGGGCGTGATTCCAAAACTTACCCCACCGCTCAATCTCCTGATCCAACTCCGGGACGCTCTGATTCGGGTCCAATGCCATTTTGCGCAGATTCTCGCCCCGCCTGCGGTAGGCCGTGACCAGATCCGGGTCCAATTCGAGCGCTCGATTAAAATCCTGTTGGGCCGCGACCAGATTTCCCTGGCCGTGATAGGCAGTACCCCGTCCGTTGTGGGCATACTGATTCTCCGGATCCAACTCCAGTGCCTTCGTGAAATCCTTGATCGCCGCCTCATACTCCCCCTGATTCGTCAGAGCCATACCTCGGGCAAGGTAGTTGTCCGCGTTCTGGGGGTCATCCAAGATCGCTTCGGTAAAACGATCGGGTGGCCCGCCGCCGGCCCGCGCTACGGCTTCGTCACGGGCAACCCGATCTCGGACCCATTTCTGGTCCGATTCGCTCAAAGTTCCCACGGGCACATGAAGCACCTCCCCATGCGGGTGAGTCTTCAATGCCACCTGGCCTTGTTGCACGCCGAGATACTCCGCCTCGATTGTCCTCTGCCCCGTGGCATCCGTCCACTCGCGGTGACCCATGACGGGCGCGGCCATCAGCACCAGCACTATCCAACCCATGGCGAACTTCATGGTTTTTACCCTCTCCCGAAAAACAAGAGTCCATTGTTCTTATGGCAAAGCGCACGTCGCCGGCAAATGTACTCAAACAAACTCAACGGCCCAGGTACTTTGGCCATCCTTTTCTGGAAATCGCGCCCGACGAGCAAAGAATACCCACCATCGTGCCGTTGTCCAATCCGAAGACCAAACGGTTGCCCCCGACGATGTTACCCGCCGAACGTACAGGTTGGCGGGCCTGCTGCTTCCATAATCGCTTGCCATCCCCCCCCGTTGCATGAATCCAGCCGGCATTGTCGCCAAAATAAACCACTTGGTCATCGCCGATCACGGGAGTGGATTCCACCGCTCCTTCCGC
>SLEY01000521.1 GCA_007124535.1 Planctomycetaceae bacterium | reverse complement strand
TGGTCGCCCCGCCGAATGATCCCCGATCCGATGGTACCGCTGTAGCCGCGGAAATCGAGGTGCGGCCGGTTGACCAACTGGACGGCAAAACGAAAGTCCTCCAGATTGCGGTCCGAGCCGATGTAGACATTGTCCAGAAAACTCATCAACGTGCTGCCCTCGTGCCAGGGCATGTTCGCGCTGGGATCGACAATGTTGTCCCCGAGGAGCGCTGAAATCGGAATGAAATGCAGGTCCGGCAAGTCCAGGCGGGCGGCAAAGTCGATGTAATCCGCACGGATCTCTCGAAAGACCCGCTCGTCGAAATCGACCAGGTCCATCTTGTTCACGGCCACCAGCACGTGCTTGATCCCCAGCAGCGAGACGATAAAGCTGTGGCGCCGCGTCTGGGTGACCACGCCGTGGCGGGCGTCGATCAGGATCACCGCCAGATCGCAATTCGAGGCCCCCGTGGCCATGTTCCGCGTGTACTGCTCGTGACCCGGCGTGTCCGCAATGATGAACTTGCGCTGGGCGGTGGAGAAGTAGCGGTAGGCCACGTCGATCGTGATCCCCTGTTCCCGCTCGGCTCGCAGTCCGTCGGTGAACAAAGCCGGGTCGAACCCGCCCCCGGTCGTCCCGTGGGAAACCGAGTCACGTTCCAATGTTCGCAACGTGTCCTCGTAAATCAGTTTGGCGTCGTAGAACAACCGGCCGATCATCGTGCTCTTGCCGTCGTCCACACTGCCACACGTCAAAAAACGCAGCAGTTGCTTGCGCTCGTGCTGGGCCAGATACGCGTCGATGTCGTCTGCGATCAGATCGGATTGATGGGACATGAAAACAGATTGCCTATTCAATTGAAAACGTGGGGCCAGCGGAATGGAACGCCTCTGCCGGGACAAGAACGAGCCTCAAAAATACCCCTCCCGCTTCTTGTCCTCCATGCTGCCTTCCTCGTCGTTGTCGATCACCCGACCCTGTCGCTCGGACGTGGTACAGAGCAGCATCTCCTGGATGATCTCGGGAAGCGTCGTGGCGTGGGATTCCACCGCGCCCGTCAGCGGGTAGCAGCCCAGCGTGCGAAAACGCACCACCTTGCGCTGAACCTGCTCGCCCGGCAGCAGTTCCAACCGGTCGTCATCCACCAGGATCAGGTTGCCATCGCGAGCGACCACCGGCCGCTCGGCCGCAAAGTACAACGGCACGATCGGAATCCGCTCCAGGTGGATGTACTGCCACACATCCAATTCCGTCCAGTTCGACAGGGGGAACACGCGGATGCTTTCCCCCCGATTGACCCGCGTATTGTACAGGCTCCAAAGCTCCGGGCGCTGGTTCTTGGGGTCCCAACGATGGAACCGGTCGCGGAACGAGAACACGCGCTCTTTCGCCCGCGATTTTTCCTCATCCCGCCGAGCCCCTCCGAACGCGGCATCGAAGCCGTGGTGATCCAACGCCTTCTTCAACGCCTCGGTCTTCATCACCGTCGTGTGCTTGCCGCTGTGTTGAAAGGGGTCGATGCCGAGTGCCCGACCCTCCTCGTTAATGTAAGAGAGCACCTGCAGCCCCAACTCCTTCTTGGCATAGTTCTCCCGAAAGTGGTACATCTCCCGGAATTTCCACGTCGTATCCACGTGCAGCAGGGGAAAAGGTGGTTTGGCCGGATAAAAGGCCTTCAACGCCAGCTGGACCATGACCGAGGAGTCCTTGCCGATCGAGTACAGCATCACGGGATTGTCGAATTCGGCGACAACCTCCCGAATGATGTGGATGCTCTCCGCTTCCAACTCCTTCAAGTGTGTCAGTGTATATTGGCTCATTGGCACCATCATCTGGGTTACGCGGGATTTCGGAGGAAAGCTGCCGGTGACCGGGCGGGCTCGGGCCGCAATCTCTGGGTAAACACCGCCGTCGGCGTTTTCGTCACAAACGATCAGCAAAGTTTGCCGCCAGTCGGCCGTTTCCAGCGATTGTTTTCGTCCGCGGGAAAAACAGATTCGACTTGAAACACCAAGAGTACCGATCTTAACAGTCAAAAGCAAGGTCCTCGCGCTACCGGTTCATTTGTTTCTTTCGGGGGGAGTTTGGGCTGCATGAGACATGATTCACGGAGCCATATCTGGCCTCTGCTGATTATCCTCGCGTTTGCTTTCGTATGGCAGGTCCGTGCCCCGCGAACATGGTACCGGGTGGCGCTGGCGCCGACCGACGAATTGTTGAGTGTGGGGACCATCGTCGGGGAACCGCAATTGGCCCAGACCAACAGAACCGGAGCTTCGAGGACCGGCGCGGAGGAATTGAGGACCGGCCCCGAGTTGGCGGGTGAATCCGAGGCAATCGGGACCGCATCAAGGACCGGCACCGAAACGTTTACCGCTCAAAGTGACGCGACAATTCATGTCCCTTTAATGAGGGAATCGGCTACCCGACATACGTGGACTGCTTCTTATTCTTGCGATCTTGCGCCGCAAGAGTTGGCGGTCAGGCGGGTTCGGGTTGACCGGGACGCGACGAGGTCCTCGCGCGTCCCCGAGGCAGCCCGGGTGTTTGACCCCTTGGAACCGTTGTTTTCGAGCGCGGCGATTTCTGGAGTTTCCGCCCCGGTAGTCCGATATCCGACGATTTCCCGTGGGGAAGACACGTTTTCGGAAGATCCGTTGTCGGCAGAGGCGCTGGTGAATGGGCCGGCGGGCGCTGTGACCCCCACGGAGGCGGAGGAGGATGGTCCGGGCTTTCGGGAGACGGCCCCTCCTGCCGAAGCGGAGTTTCTGCGTGAGGAGCAGAAGAGCCACGCGGTGAGGTCCCGCCTGGCCATTGGCGATCCGGCCACTGCCGGGCCGCGGGCCGGGGAGTCGTCGTTACCGCGACGGTCGTTAGCTCGAGAGAATCTGACGGATTGGCCTTACCCCGCCGCGCTGCTTGCACGTCTGGATCGGTTGACCGAATTCGCGCCTCACCATGCGCTCTGGTCCCAACGGGTACAGCGGGAGTTGCTTG
>SLEY01000643.1 GCA_007124535.1 Planctomycetaceae bacterium | reverse complement strand
GCGTCGACTCCCGCATCGAAGGCGGTGACGATATTCGGGTGCGACAGCTGGCCGGCGGCCACGATCTCGCGTTCGAAACGCTTCAAGGCCACTTCCGCTTCCGCATTGCGCGGCTGGAGCACTTTGAGGACCACCGGCCGCCTCATCCGCCGGTGCTCCGCTTTGAACACCGCCCCCATTCCGCCGGAACCGATCTGATCCAAAATGACGTAGTTCCCCAGTATCAAACCGCGCGATTGGCCCGCGTAAATCCGAGCCGCCTGATAGGGGGTCAGCCGGCCCCGGTTCACTAACGCCTGCCCCAAGATTTCCGCAGTCAGACAAGCAGCGGTGACCTCCAGGGCCTCGCGGAACTCCCGCAGTTCTTCCCCGGACAACAGACCGCTGGCCAGCACCTGCTGTTCATACTGATCGAGCGTCACCGCCATCGACGTGCCTTTCTCCTGAGTCTCCTGATTTGAACGAGTATACCAATTGCGAGCGAGAAAAGCGATGAAGCCTGCAGTGCCCCCTTGTTCCACCCGGTCTAGGTAGACGGGCCGTCATGGGAGTAGGAAGGCAAGCAGCGCTCGATCCACGAGTAATAGCGATATCGGGCAGGCATATGGGAGCCGATCGAGGCGATTCCAATGATCGCGGCCAATAGCCAGACGCGTACCGGCCACAACCAAGGAATCCATATCATCAAAAAGACTTTGAATACCGTCATCAGTCCCCGACTTTCGTGCCACCAACGCCAACGCGGCCAAGATTCCAGCCCCACCATCACGATTCCGGTGGCGATCGTCAGATACAGCCAAAGAAAGAGATGCTGGCGTGGGACATCGAACACATGGCCGCCCACCAGCACTCCGGATACCCCCAGATGAAGCGAGCGGAAGCTGATATTCAAGCCTCGGGCCAACGTAATCGGGGGGCGAGTATTGGGTTTGTCAGCGGGGTTCGCGGTAGGTTTCATGAAATGCGATCATCTCGAGGACGGAGGGAAGATAGCAGGAAGCAATCGGGTGGGCAGAGGTTGGATGGCCAGCCCCATCGCCTGTGATTCTACGGCGAGGGACGGCAAGTTAAAATACGGCCATGAATGCTTCACTTCACCAATCCGCGAGGGAACGACTGGCAACGCCCGTCCAGTTCGTCAAAGGTGTCGGCGCCCCGCGGGCCGAGATGCTCCAGCGACTCAGCTTGCGGACGGCGTCCGACTTGCTGTTCTTTTTCCCCCGAGATTACCGGGACGCCAGCCAGTTGCTGCCCATCCGCGAATTGCGCGACGAACAGCCGGCCAGCGTTTGCGGTGTCGTCGAGGAGATCGATCTGAGAAACACCGGCCCCGGCCGCTGTGTCTTGGGCGTGCTGATCCGGCAGGATCAGGATCATTTGCGGGTCCTGTGGTTCAATCAACCATGGATGCGGGAACGGGTGGCCGTCGGCCAGCGTGTCCTGCTGAGCGGAACCCCCCGATTTAATGGAGGACGCTGGGAACTGGTGCATCCGAAGCTGGAAGTTTTGGACAGCAAGCAAACCCCGACCAAGGGCAACATCTTTCCTATCTACCCGCTGACCGAAGGGATTCAGCAGTGGCAGATTCGGCGGATTGTGCAGACGGCGGTGCAGGAATATGCCGTTTGCGTGCCCGAGGTATTCCCGGCCGACTTTCGGGAACAGCATGGTCTGTGGCCGATCCAACCGGCTTTGGAGCAGGTCCATTCCCCCAGCGATCCCGATAGCCTGGAAGCAGCGCGGCGGCGATTCATTTACCAGGAGTTATTGGTGCTGCAATTGGCCCTGGCCCTTCGCCGCCGCCAATTGGACCAGCGGACCCGGGCGCCCGCCTTGCCAACCACCGCCAAGATCGATGCTCGCATCCGCCGCCTGTTTCCCTTTGCACTGACCGCCGATCAGGATCGGGTTTTGGCTGAAATCACCGCCGATATGGCCCAGACCACGCCGATGAATCGGTTGTTGCAGGGCGATGTGGGAAGCGGAAAGACGGTCGTGGCGGAGTATGCCATGCTGGTGGCGATCGCCCAGGGCCAACCCGCCGCCTTGATGGCGCCCACCGAAATGCTGGCTCGGCAGCATGTCCGCACCCTCCGCCGTGATCTGCGCGAAAGCCGGGTGCGTATCGTGTTGCTGACCGGCGCCTTGAATGCCGCCGAGCGGCGTGAGGCGCAAGAGGCGATCGCGGCCGAACAAGCCGATTTGATCGTCGGGACCCATGCGCTGTTGGCCGAAGAACAGCTGCGCGAACGGGTGGGGCTGGTGGTCATCGACGAGCAGCACAAATTCGGCGTCCGGCAGCGGGCCGCCTTGCGAGGCAATCAGCGGGATCCACACTATCTGGTCATGACCGCTACCCCGATTCCTCGCACGGTGTCAATGACCCTGTTCGGGGATCTGGATGTGTCCACATTGCGAGATAAACCGCCGGGCCGCGCGCCGCTCTACACCTACGCGGGCGACGATTCGCGTCGCCAGTCGTGGTGGGATTTCTTCCGCCGAAAATTGCGAGAAGGACGCCAGGGCTATGTGGTCGCCCCCATGGTCGAGGGGAGTGAGGGCGAGACGGTCACCGCAGCCGAACCCCTCTACGAGGCGTTGACTCAAGGCCCGTTGCGAGATTTCCGATTAGCCTTGGTACACGGCCGGATTCCAACCGCCGAACGCGAAGCGATCATGGAATCGTTCCGTCAAGGCGATACCCAGGTGCTGGTCGCGACTTCCGTCGTCGAAGTCGGGATCGACGTGCCGAATGCCACCCTGATGACAATCGAAGATGGCCAACGTTTCGGCTTGGCTCAATTGCATCAATTGCGAGGTCGGATCAGTCGCGGCGCCCACCCCGGCTACCTGTGCGTGTTCGGCACATTCGATTCCGAGGAAGCTCGGCAACGGATCGACGCCTTCTGCCAGTCTTCGGACGGGTTCGAGTTGGCCGAGGTTGATTTTCGGCTGCGCGGCCCCGGGGATTTGCTCGGGACCCG
>SLEY01000219.1 GCA_007124535.1 Planctomycetaceae bacterium | reverse complement strand
CGTGATCCCGGCTTCGCCAGAGGGCGTTCTCGCGCAGCGAAACCGAAAGCACATCCCCCCGGACCTCGTCCACCACCTGCCGGTTCCCGAAGCTGCGGCGGGCGGCATCCCAGGTCGCCCCTCCATCCTCGCTGCGGCGCAGGTGTCCGGCGCCGAAAGCCAATACGCTGCCGTCCGGGGCGACCAGGATCCGCGGATTCCGCACCCCTTGGCGATGAGTGGAGCGGAATTCTTCTCCGTACAGGGTGTCGCGTTCGAAAACAGAATGCGGGTCGCCCCAGAGGAACTCGCCCGATTCGTCCGCTTTTCCCGGGGAGCCCCCGAGTGCATGCATCAGGAATAGGGCCGCGCAGGTCCAGACGAAAACATTGCGTGGGAACATCCGATCTCTCCCGGTGGAACCAAAGGGGGAACGTCCGACTCATCTCGCGGTCACCTGATTCGCCGCCGGTTTCCGCGGTCATCGCAGGCGTTTCTTCGCCGCCTTCGCGGGCTGCTTCGCCGCCTTCTTCACGGCGGCCTGCGGCATCGACTTGGCTGTTTTCCTCTGGACGGCCTTCTTCTGGACGACCTTTTTTTTGGTCAGCTTCTTCTTCGTCGCCTTCTTTTCGACAACCTTCTTCTTCGTCGCCTTCTTCTTGACAGCCTTCTTCGTGGTCACCTTCTTTTTGGCAGCCTTCTTCCTGTTCGCGGCTTTCGCGGCCGGAGTAGCCGAGGTCGCATTCGCCCGCTTGCGCGCCCGCCTGACCGGCGGAGACTCGTCTGTTTCCAGCTCGATCCCGAACAACGCGCCCAAATCGTCGTCCGCCAGCGCGGCCGTGTCCTCGCCCGACAGCACCTGATCCAAATTCTCACCCGCCACCGCCCGGCGGATCAATTCGGTGGGATCGACGTCCCGCAACGTAAAAAGCAATTCGGGTTCCTCGTCCAAACGCGCCCCGATGCCGTAGAGCACGGCCGCCGCATGTTTGCAAAGCACCGCCCAGTCGGGGCAGTTGCACGCGATTCGGATCTCCGCTGGTTTCGGAAACAGACCGTCGGACTCCCGCGTCAGCCGCGCCATCACGCCTTTCGAGAAAGCCCCTTGGAGCAGGTCGATCAGCGAGTCGATCGATTGCGAGCAGTCGCGAGTGATGGTCCGCCACTTCTGCTGACCGAGCTTCTCGATCTCGACGCGAACCTTGTACAGTTCCGACCCGCTGACGATCGCCGTGACGGCGCCGGGAGCCACCTGCAGATCGATCACCGATCCGTTGCGGACGTACGTGCGTCCCCGTGGCAACCGGTTTTCGAAATCGCTGTAGTTCTCCAAGTTCTCGCACCAGGCTTTCCCCCAGAACGTGCGAGCAATGATGCGGCCCGTCAGTTCGACAGGTCGCAACACCTGGCCCTTTTTCGCCAACTGGGCAGCATAACGCTTGGCCTGACTCCGCCGCTGAGCGACCGACACATAGGGCCTCCAGTTCCTGTACATCAGTATCCTCTCAAGATAGGCATGTCCTGTCCCCACCCGGTTCCATGAATGTCAATGTAACCCAAGGTTCGTTCTCCGAGCAATCCCATGCAAACCGGTCCCGTTCCATCCGCGGTCGAAATGGCTTCTCGTTTGGGGGAATGCCTCCCGCGCCCGGCGGCAATTGGCTCGTTTAACGCCCAGCCGGCAGTCACGAGCCAATCCCGTCCGGGCTCGCGATAACCAGGGTCGCTGGACGGGGCGGCCTCGCGGCGCGTCAATCGGCGGTCAGGGCACGATTCAGATCCAGGCTGACAAAGCTTAACAGCTCCTCGTCGCTCATTTCGGTCAGCAGTTTTTCGCCGCCCTGGTCCAGGATCCGGTCGGCCAGCTGCTGTTTGTCCTGGATCATCTGGGCGATGCGTTCCTCAAGCGTCCCCCGGCAGACGAATTTGTGGACCAGCACATTCTTCTGCTGGCCGATGCGAAAGGCGCGATCGGTCGCCTGATTCTCGACGGCCGGGTTCCACCAGCGGTCGAAATGGATCACGTGCGAGGCGGCGGTCAGATTCAGCCCACTCCCGCCGGCCTTGACCGAAATGACGCAGAACGGCGGCCCCTCGTCCTGCTGGAACTGCCGGACCAGTTGCTGGCGTTTGCCCACCGGCGTCTTGCCGTGCAGCTGCAGCCCCTGCCGGCCGAAAACCCCCTGGAGGAATCCGGCCAGGGGCCCGGTCAACGACTGGAATTGAGTGAAGATCAACACCTTCTCCTGACGTTCGGCGATCGTTTCTCCGATCTCTGCCAGACGCTGGAATTTGCCGCTGTCCTCGGCCTGGAAGGCATCGCTGTTCAAGAACTGCGCCGGATGGTTGCAGATCTGCTTCAACTGCATCAGGGTTGCCAGCACCAGTCCCCGCCGAGCCATGCCTTGGCGGTCCTGCAACAGCCGCTGCAACTCGGCCACCCGCTGCTCATACAAAACGGCCTGCTTCTTGGACAACCGGCATTCGGCACGCATCTCGGTCTTGGCCGGCAGGTCCGGCGCGATGCGAGGGTCCGTCTTCAGTCGGCGCAGGATGTAGGGGCGGACCAGCCGCCGCAGGCTGCCGTAAGCGTGCGCGTCCTGCTGCTGGTTCAATCGCTTGACGTAACCCTGGAACTGGCGAGCGGAACCGAGCAGGCCGGGGCAGCAGAAATCGAAGATCGACCACAAATCGCCCAGATGGTTCTCGACCGGAGTGCCGGTCATCACAATCCGGGCTCGCGCAGGAAGCTTCTTGACGGCGCGCGTCTGGGCCGAAGCCGCGTTCTTGATCGCCTGAGCTTCGTCCAAGATCACCAGGTTCCAGGGAAAGTCGCGAAGCCACGCCTGCCGCCGGGCCAGTCCGTAGGTGGTGATCACCAAGTCGCTGCCGGCCAGTGCCCGGGCGGGGTTCGACGCCACACGCTGCAAAGCGGCCGCTTCCATCTCGGAGCGATGCGCATATACGACGTCCAAATCGGGGGAAAAACGTTCCAACTCCTGCCGCCAGTT
>SLEY01000447.1 GCA_007124535.1 Planctomycetaceae bacterium | reverse complement strand
TTTGCTGGCGAAGAATTATCAGATGACCGCCGGCCGGCCACTGGACGCCGTTCGCCGGGTGCTGGCGGAGATTCGGGATCAACTGGATCCGCGGGTGCGAATCCGGGGCGCTGCCACCACCGGCTCGGGCCGCTATTTGACGGGCGACTTTATCGGCGCCGATCTGGTGATCAACGAGATCACCGCCCAAGCCGCGGCGGCGGGAGAGGCGGATCCGGACGTCGACACGGTGTTTGAGATCGGCGGCCAGGACAGCAAGTACATCCGCCTTGACCGGGGTGTGGTCGTCGATTTCGAGATGAACCACGCCTGTGCCGCCGGCACCGGCAGCTTTCTGGAAGAGCAAGCCGAACGGCTCGGCATCCGCATCCAGGAGGAGTTCGGCCGCATCGCACTGGGCAGCCGCCAGCCGGTTCGGCTGGGGGAACGGTGTACCGTCTTTATGGAGTCCGATTTGCTCAGCCATCAGCAGCGGGGCGAATCGGTGGAAGACCTTGTAGCGGGACTGTGCTATTCGATTGTGGGCAATTACCTCAGCCGAGTGGTCGGCAATCGCCGCATTGGTCGGCGGATCTATTTCCAGGGCGCCACGGCCTTTAATCAGGGCGTGGTTGCCGCGTTTCGGAAATTGACCGGGCTGGACGTCCGGGTACCGGCGAACCCTGAGGTGACGGGGGCCATCGGCGCCGCCGTCCTGGTTCGGCGTGCGCAGCAGCAACCTGGCCGGGGGGAGAGTCGATTTGCGGGGTTTGCCCTGGCCGATCTGCAGTGCCGCGTCCGCAGCTTTGCCTGCGACGCGTGCAGCAATCATTGCGAAGTGAACGAGGTCACGATACCCGGCCGAAGTCCGCTTTACCACGGCTCCCGGTGCGACCGCTACAACGTCAAGAAGGGCGAGTCGGCTGCGTCGGCCCGGCGGATCCCCGATCTGTTCGCCGAGCGGCAGCAGCTTCTCCTGCGGCACGCCCACCTTCCGGAGCCGCGGCCCGACCGGCCGACCGTCGGCATTCCGCTGGCGCTGTCGAATTACGAACTGCTTCCGTTTTGGGGAACGTTGCTCGGCCAGTTGGGAGCGAACGTCACGGTCAGCCCGGTATCGAATCGGAAGATTATCCGGCGCGGGGTCGAGGTGGTGTTGTCAACCCCGTGCTTTCCGGTCAAAGTCGCGCACGGCCACGTGCTGGAACTGATCGAATTGGGTGTCGATTATCTGTGGATGCCGAGCGTCATCAGCATGTGGCGAGACCATCCCGGCCAGCGGTTCAATCAACTGTGCCCGTACGTAACCTCCTTTCCTTACCAGATTGCAGCTGCCGTGGATCCGGAGCGGCGGGGAGTGGGGTTGCTGCGTCCTCCGGTGAGTTTTGAGGAAGGGCGATCGGCGTTGATTCGCCAACTGCGACCGGTCGCCGAACGTCTGGGCGCCAGCCGGCGGCAGCTCCGCCTGGCGGTCCGGCGGGCTTGGGAGGCGCAAGAGGAGTTCGAGCGCGCCTGCCGGGCTCGGGGGCGGGCGGTGTTGGACGCTCTGGGGCCGGAAGAGCGGGCGATGGTCGTCGTCAGCCGGCCTTACAACGGTTGCGATTCCGGCCTGCATCTCGATCTGCCCGGCAAGCTTCGCCGCCTGGGGGTGCTGGCCATGCCGGCCGACTTTCTGGAAGTCGGCAGTTCCCCGCCGCCAGATGACCAGGTGTTTGAGGCGATGTACTGGAAGTACGGCCAGCGGATCCTCCGTGCGGCGGGCGTGATTCGTTCCGATCCCCGGCTGCATGCCATCTTCCTGTCCAATTTCGGATGCGGCCCCGACTCGTTCCTCCAGGAGTATTTCCATCGGCTCATGGCGCCCAAGCCGTCGCTCGTTTTGGAGATCGACGAGCACTCGGCCGGTGCGGGATTGGTGACGCGATTGGAAGCCTTCCTTGAAAGTCTGCGAGGCGTGCAAGCGGCCGAACTTCCCCAGCCGCGCCGGCTGCACCCTCCGCGACAAGCCGCTTTCGACGGGCGCACCGTCTTTGTGCCTTGGATGGGCGATCAATGCCACGGCCTGGCGGCCGCTTTGCGAGCGAGTGGTCAAGCGGCCGAGGTGATGCCGACCGGCGACCCGGCGGACTTGGAGTTGGGGAGGCGGGCATGCGGTGGGAAGCAATGCCTGCCTTGCCTGATTACGGCCGGCGACATGATCCGGACGGTCCGCCGCCCCGGCTTCGATCCGCACCGGGCCGCGTTCCTCATGCCGAGCGGATCCGGACCGTGCCGCTTTGGCCAATACCACTGCTTGCATCGAGTGGTGCTGGACGAACTCGGAATGCAGGACGTGCCGCTCTTCTCGCCAAGTCACGATTCCGAGTTCTACGACCATTGTCGACAACTCGGACGCGGCGCTTTGATGCAAGCCTGGTACAGCAACTGCGCATGCGATCTGTTGGAGCGGGCGGTCGCCGCCGTTCGCCCCTACGAAACCCGGCCGGGGAATACCGACGAAGTCTATCGCCGTTGCCTGGACCGCCTGCTGAAACTGGTCGAAACACGGCCGGCGTTACCGCAGCTTGCCCAAGAGCTTCGGCGGGCGGCGGTCGAGTTTCAAGCGGTCCCGACAGATCGCACTCGGCAACGGCCGAAGATCGGCATCGTGGGGGAGACCTTCGTGCGTTTCCATCGATTCGCCAACAACGACCTGGTCCATTTGCTGGAACGGTTGGGGGCGGAGACCGTGGGGACCGGGTTCCCCGAGTGGATGTACTACACCAACTGGACCCGGCGTGTTCGAGCCGGCACGGAACGCCATGTGCGGCATTGGCTGACCGCCTGGATCACGGACCGCCTGATGCGGCGTTCCCACCGCCGTCTGGCCGCCTCATTCGCGCCGCTACTGGGGCCGTTCGCGGAACCCCACCCGAAGGAATTATTCTCCCTGGCCGCGCCCTATCTGGACCCCTCGTTCGAGGGCGAAGCCATTCTCACCGTCGGAAGAACACTCGACTTGTGCCGCCAAGGCTGCCACGGGGTGATCAA
>SLEY01000440.1 GCA_007124535.1 Planctomycetaceae bacterium | reverse complement strand
GACCGGACTGATCACCATCAAAGACATCGACATGATGAAGCGTTTTCCAGACGCCTGCAAAGATTCCCAAGGCCGACTGCGCGTGGGCGCCGCGATCGGTGTCCACGATTATGAGCGGGCAACCAGCCTGATCGCGAAGGATGTGGATATCCTGATCGTCGACAGCGCTCATGGCCATTCCGCAAATGTGCTCGAGACGGTGAAGGAATTGAAGCGGCGCTGGGACATAGACATTGTGGCAGGAAACGTTGCAACCAAAGAGGGGTGCCGGGATTTGATGGCTGCGGGCGCCGATGCGGTGAAAGTGGGTATCGGTCCCGGCTCGATTTGCACGACTCGGGTGGTTTCGGGAGTGGGGGTGCCCCAGATCACCGCGATTCATGAGGTGGCGAAGGAAGCGGGCGATAGCGGAGTTTGCGTCATTGCGGACGGGGGGATCCGTTATTCGGGGGACATGAGCAAGGCGATTGCCGCCGGCGCGCATGCGGTGATGTTGGGCGGCATGTTCGCAGGTTTAGCGGAGAGTCCCGGGAAACGAATCTTGTTCCAAGGACGTACGTTCAAGGCCTATCGAGGTATGGGGTCCCTGGGGGCCATGGTGAAGGGTTCCAGCGAGCGTTATCGGCATACCAAAGAGACGGGAGCTGACAAGCTGGTACCTGAAGGCGTGGAGGGGCGCGTTCCGTACAAGGGTCCGTTGAGCGACTTTGTTTATCAGTTGGTTGGCGGTTTACGAGCCGGAATGGGCTATTGCGGTTCACGAACCATCGAGGAATTGCGCAGGGAGGCGCGTTTCATTCAGGTTTCGCCGGCAGCGGTTAGGGAGAATCACCCCCATGACATTGCGATCACGCAGGAAGCACCGAATTACAGTGTCGAATCTTCATCGGGCAGCGACAGCGGCTAAGGCTGGCGTTGTTCGTTTCGCCGGGATCCGCCGGTTTGTCACGGGGATCCTGATGATGTTGCTTTGCTGGGGTTCCTCCCTGGCCGTGGGCGAGGAACTGGGTCCTCCGTTGACGTCACCGGGCGAAGTTCCGGCTCGTGCGGCAGCACGCCCCGTGGCCGCTCCCCGGCCGGAGCCTGCCGCTTCTGGCGGTTCCAGCACCCTGCGCCTGGTGCAGGAAGGCTGGGGTCAGCGCCGGGTTGCCGAGTCCCGCGAACCGTCCTCGGGATCGACCTCGTTGCGCTGGCGGTCGCACCAGTCGGAAGATACCGCATCGCGGAGCAACGCCTTTGTTCCCTTGGAACCGGCGAACTGGCGCGGGCGGGACGGGGTAGAGTCTGCGGTGCGCCGGGCGTCCTATGAGGAACCTGCGGAGGCTTCCTCGGACGTGTTTGCGAACCCGTTTGGCGATGAGCCGTCGGGCAGCGAGTCGGGGGCATCCGATGCCGGCGATCGGCTCTCGGCTCCGGTTCCTGCGGATTTGCCACCTCTGGACGCATTGCAGCCTCCCTTGAACCGCGGCGAACTGGAATCACCTTCGGATCCGGTGGATTCGATTCCGGCCGCGGAGGAACCCGACGTCTCGGCCGCTTCGCCCCCCGCCTCCGACCCGCCTCCCGCGATGCCGGCGCCGCCCTCCTCGCAGGCCGGGGCAGGTCGTTCCCGGGCGGACGCTGCGGCCAGTCCTGGCCCGGCACTCTCCCAGCCCGCTCCGCCGCAACCCGCGTCCGCGCCGCCGCAACCCGCGTCCGCGCCACCGCAACCGCGCTCACCATCGCGTCCGCAAGCGTCTCCCCCGGCAAGCACGGTTCCGCCGGCGTCGTCGGGAACCCCGGATCCTCCGCGACAGTTTCGTTCGCCGCAGGTCCGCGCGTCGGACCGTGCCGCGACCTCGCCCCCCGCCCCACGTACCGTGGCGGGTCAGCCGGTGCGGCCGCCTCGTCCGGCGCTGCCCTCTTCCGATCCGCCCGGCGGCCAATCGGGCGACCGGATTTACAACCAGCGTGATTGCGCCCAGGAAGAGGAGAACTGCGAAGCGGCTCGAGACGCCTTGCGGCAGACTTCGATCCGGCAGATCTCGCTGGACATCACGGCTCGGTTTCGACCGGAAGCCGAGACCCGGGAGGAGGAAATCGAAGCGAGGCAGGACCAACTGCGGCGGATGCCCGACCGTGTCTGGCGAGATCGCCAAGGTCAGCAGCTGGCGGAGGGCCGCGTCATCGATATCCACCATCGCCGTATCGTTGTCCAGGAGGCCGACGATTCGACGCAGACAATCCGGCTGGGCGAACTGGGTGACGACGAACTCTGCTTCCTGGCCGCATATTGGCGAGTGCCAACCGATTGCACCCTGGAGGATGAAACCTTCATGCCTCGGGACTGGAACCCCCAAATCATGACGTGGAAGGCTTCGGCCCTGTGCCACAAGCCATTGTACTTCGAGGAGCGCCAGCTGGAGCGGTATGGCCATACGTTGGGCCCGTTCGTCCAGCCCGCGCTGTCGGGGGCTCACTTCTTCCTGAACGTGGCGGTCTTGCCTTATAAGATGGGAATCAACCCGCCCAACGAATGCCAGTATCCGTTGGGTTACTACCGTCCGGGCAGCTGTGCCCCGCGGTTGCTTCCCCCGGTTCCAATCAGCATTCGTGGGGGCCTGATGCAGGCCAGTGCCGTGACCGGAATGGCATTCATGGTGCCTTGAGTTCTTCGTGTTGGGAGCGATTGGGAAGCGACACGGCGGGTGCGCAAGAAGCGCGCCCGCCGTCCGCGTTTCTTGATCGAAACCACGCCAGTCCCCGAAATCGCGATGCCGACATTTAAGTCGCCTCAGACGAGGGATAGCATGATCTGGAGTTTGTCATGGAACGACAGGCGTCACCCGGCGGCGGCCAAGTGACTCTCAATTCTGATTCCGCCCCGATCCGCCGCTCGGGTGCACGCCGTTGTTACATCCGGTCGCTCCATGCCGATGGATCACGACCACCAAACATTATGGCAAAAACGACGACGGTTGTCTGTTCAATTCGGAAATGAACCACGTACGGAAACCTGTGCAATCGGACG
>SLEY01000486.1 GCA_007124535.1 Planctomycetaceae bacterium | reverse complement strand
TCGAGCTGGGGGAGGCGGAGACGTACCGTTTGCCGCCGGACGAGGTGGTCGAGTTGCTGGACGCGCCGCTCAGTCCTCTGGTGCGGGTGAGTCCGGATGCGCGGTGGCTGGCACTGGTCGAACGCCCGGCGATGCCGGCGATTGCGGATGTCGCCCGTCCTTGGATCGGTTTGGCGGGGGTGCGTGTGGATCCGGCCCGCAACGCGCCCTACCGTGTCTCCTTTGCCAGCGGGCTGCTGCTGCAGGAACGCGAACTGGGGCCGCCGCGACGGGTGGAGCTGCCCGAACCCGCCCGCATCATCTCGCTGCACTGGTCGCATACCAGCGACCGATTGGCCTTGACGCTGGCGGCGGACGAGGGGGTCGAGCTGTGGGTGGTCCGGACGGAAACGGCCCGGGCACGCCGGGTGGCCCGATCCGTCAATACGCTGTTCGCCAGCGTGCAATGGATGCCGGACGGCCGGCGGTTGTTGGCCGCGGTCACGCCGGACGATCGGGGCGATCCCCCGGAACGTCCCCTGGCGCCCCGCGGCCCGATCGTTCAAGAGACGTCGGGACGCGTATCACCCGCCCGCACCTTCCAGGATCTGCTGAACGATGAACATGACGCCCGATTGTTCGAGCATTTCACCACGGCCCAGTTGGCCATCGTGGACCCGGATGAATCGTGCCTCACGCCCGTGGGCCCTGCCGGATGGATCGCCGCCGCCGAACCGTCGCCGGATGGCCAGTGGCTGCTGGTGTCCCGATGGCAACGGCCCTTTTCGTACACGCTGCCCTATTTCCGTTTCCCCCTGACGATCGAAGTTTGGGACCGGGCGGGCCGGCGGCAGGCGACCCTGGCCGATTTGCCCCTGGCGGATGAGGTGCCGATCCAAGGCGTGCGGACCGGCCCGCGCCAAGTCGGCTGGCGGCCGGGCAAGCCGGCCACCCTGGTGTGGGTCGAGGCCCTGGATGGCGGCGATCCCAACCGCGAGGTGGAACACCGCGACGGGTGGTGGACCCTGGCGGCCCCGTTCCAAACCGAACCGCAGCCCTTGGTGCGGACCGAGCATCGGGCGCGCGGCCTCACCTGGTTCGCCAACCCGGCTCACGTCCTGGCTTCCGAGTACGATCGGGATCGCCGTTGGGTGCGAGCCCTGCTCTACGATCTGGAGTCGCCTGACCAACCGGGCCTCGTGTTGGAAGACCGGAGCGTGCATGATCGCTACGGTGATCCCGGACCGATCCTGATGCAGGTCCGAACCGACGGGACGCGGGTGGCCCGCCAGTCGCACGAGTGGATCTATCGGGCAGGCACGGGCGATTCGCCCGAGGGCGCCCGACCCTTCCTCGATCGCCAGCACCTGGCCACGCAGACTACCGAACGGCTGTGGCAATGCGAACCGGGCAGCTACGAATCCGTCGTCGCTCTGATCGACGAACAGGAGCCCGCCAGCGGCCGCATGCTCACACGCTATGAAGATCCGGCAACCCCGCCCAATATCTACCTGCGCGACTGGACGGATCCCTCACGCCGTGAACGGCTGACGGAATTCCCCGATCCACAACCCCAGATCCGGGGGATTCACCGCGAGTTGGTGACTTACGAGCGGGCGGACGGCGTGCCTCTGTCCGCCACGCTCTATCTGCCGCCGGGCTACGAAGGGGACCAGCCGCTGCCGCTGGTCGTTTGGGCTTATCCCCGCGACTACTCCGATCCCGCCACGGCCGGCCAGATCCACGGTTCCCCGCATCGCTTTACCCAGATCCGGGGGGCCTCGCATCTGGTGTTCCTGCTGCAAGGCTATGCCGTGCTGGACAACGCCGCCATGCCCATCGTCGGGGACCCCGAAACGATGAACGATACGTTCGTGCCGCAGATCACGATGGGGGCCCGGGCGGCGATCGAGATGGCTGGGGAACGCGGCATCGCCGATCCGGAGCGCGCCGGCATCGGCGGCCATAGCTACGGGGCGTTCATGGCCGTCAATCTGCTGGCCCACAGCGACCTGTTCCGCGCGGGTTGCGCGCGGAGCGGAGCCTACAACCGGACGCTGACCCCCTTTGGTTTCCAGGCTGAGCGGCGGACGTTGTGGGAAGCCCCCGAGGTGTACACGGCCATCTCGCCGTTCCTGCACGCGCACCGGATCCGGCAGCCCCTGCTGATCCTGCATGGCGCGGCCGACAATAACTCGGGCACCTTCCCGATGCAGTCGGAACGTCTCTATCAGGCCATCGCCGGCCTGGGGGGCACGGCCCGCTTGGTCATGCTGCCCGAAGAGGGCCACGGCTACCGGGCCCGCGAATCCGTGTTGCACGCCGTCGCCGAAATGCTCGATTGGTTCGACCGCTATGTCAAACAGGCCCCCCCGCGCAGCGAGGTCGAAAACGGCGGTGAGTGACGTGCCAAATTCAGACCACCACACCGGTTGCCTCCCGGAACGCCGCCGTGTGGCGGATCGGATCGAAATCCGACTCGCCGGGCACCAACTTCCGAAAGGAACCATCGATCTCGAACGCGTGCGACAAATAGGCGACCGCCACGTCCACATGGCCCACCAGACTCCAGTAGCAGGCCAAGTTGTAATGGATGAGGGCGAAATCGGGTTGAATCGCCAACGCCTTCTCCAGGCACTCGATCGCGCGGTCCACACGCCCCAGACGCTTGAAACACCAACCCAAGGCCAACCAGACGCCGACATGTTCCGGCTCCGACTCGGTCGCCTCGCGCAGCACCCGAATCGCCTCCGGGTACCGCTCCATGGCCCGCAAGGCCTCGCCCTTCAAATACAAAACATACGGTTGGCTACGGTCCCCGGTACTCAACCGGTCCAAGGCCGCCAGGGCTCGCCGGAGAAGCGGATCCCGCAGTTCCGCCGGTGGATCCCAGCTGCCGCTGCAGGCGGTCACCAGTGCCAAATAACCCTCCGCCTCGCGGATCCGCATCTCGTCCAAATTCTCTTTACAACACAAGGCAGCCACTCTCGAAGATGTCAGGAGAAATCAAGTTTTCCATCACAACGCTATTGTAAGCGGCGGAACCAGGCTTCCTAGTACGCGGAACCGGTGGTTCTGCCGAAAACAGTATTTCGGGTACCTCGCAGACTCCCACAAGAGATGGCACGCGTGAACGATTCCCAGAATACTTCGCCCTTGGAGCAACCATCGTCTCAGGCCGCGGTCGAGGTGCTGCTGATCCTGCTGGTCTTCTTCCTTTATGCGGGTTGGTTGCCCCCGGATGTCAACGAAGCCCATTATTTGACCAAGGCCAAACACTACTGGCAACCGGACTGGTGCGCGGGCGATTTGTTCCTGGAATCGGCCAAAGCGCACCTGATGTTCTACTGGACCCTGGGTTGGCTGACCCTGGGGTTGCCTTTGCCGGCCGTGGCCTGGATCGGGCGTCTGGTCACGTGGCTGGGGCTGGCCTGGGCTTGGCAGCGTCTGAGTTTCGCCCTCGTGCCGCGCGCTTGGATTGCCGTGCTGAGTGCCAGTCTGGTGGTCCTGTTGACGCGGCGGTTTCACATGGCCGGAGAATGGCTCATCGGCGGTGTGGAGGCCAAAGGGTTGGCGTATGTGCTGGTGCTGTTCGCCCTGGATGCGATGGTTCGGAATCGTTGGCGGCGGGTGTGGCTGTTCCTGGGCGGCGCCACGTCCCTGCATGTCCTGGTCGGCGGATGGGCCTGGGTGGGGGCGGCCTGCGCCTGGATCGCCTGCGGTCGCTACCGCCCGCCGCTGAAGGCCATCGCGCCGGCCATCGCCGCCGGCCTGCTGCTGGCCTTGCCCGGAGTGCTGATCGGGCTGTCACTCAGCTGGAACGTCGACCCGGAAACGCTCCGCAATGCGAACTACATCTACGTGTTCCGCCGTTTACCCCACCATCTGGTATTCCATGAATTCCCGCATGCGTTCATCGCCCGCCACGCCCTGCTGTTGGGGATCTGGCTGGTCGCCAGTTGCTTGAGTCCGTGCCGGATGACCGCCTGCCAATTGGGCCAGCGGCCGTTGCGCGGGTTTGTCGGCGGGGCGGTGGTGCTGGCCCTGATCGGCATCGTGATCGATCAATCCCTGCTGCACCATCTGTTCCTGGCTGCCTCGCTGTTGAAATACTACTGGTTCCGTTCGTCGGACGTTTTCCTGGCGGTGGGAGCCGCGATGGCCCTGGTCGGTCTGGTCCACCGCGGGTGGGACCAGCGGCCGGTTGCCGCTCCGGACGTGACCGGTAGCGGAGGTGGCGAGCATTCCGGCGGTGGCGGCCAGAACAATCCTGTGGTGAATCCCGCGAACTCCGGGAAATTCTGCGGCTTTCGGCGGCAGGGCCTTACTTCGAAGACCGCCGCCAAGACGCTGCTGGTCGGCTTGACCCTGGTGGCCGCCGCCGACCTGCTGTGGACCCAATACGAGCGCCGACGGGATCTGCGACCGGGGGCCGATCGTCAAATGCTGCCGTCGTGGGAACACGACCCGCAGCGGACGCAGCAGAAGTACGCCGATTGGCGAGCCGTTTGCGAGTGGATCGCGCACCATACGCCGCCCGACGCCCTGTTCATCACGCCGCGGCATCAGCAGACGTTCAAATGGCATGCCCAGCGTGCCGAGGTGTTCGCGTGGAAGGATGTCCCGCAGGACCCGGAGTCGGTGATGGAGTGGTGGGACCGGTTGCGCGAGTTGTATCCGCGGGCGGTGGTGCGCCATGGCCTGGTCCGGCACGGGGAGGAGCGCTTGCTGGAGTTGGCGAACGAGTACGGGGCCCATTATGTCGTGCTGGACCGGGATTTCAGCCGCCGAGCCCTGCGGTGGCCCCGGGTATTTCCCCCGCCTGCGGACGGGATGAATTCCTATCAGGTGTACCGGGTGCCGGAGGGGGAGCCGGACCCGAAGGAGCCGCAGTGAGCTTGGGTCCGCGGTCTGCTGAAACGTTGGGGCGTACCTTGATCGCGCGTTTGTCAGCGCCTCGGCGCCGGCGCTGCGGGGCCTACCGGTTCCGGAGCGACTTCAATTACGGTCGCGATCGCGGCCCGGCCCCCGCCACGGCGCGCCGGGCGGCCGTGTGCCTGCTGCTGTACCCCCGCCCGGCCGGCTGGTCCATTCCCTTCATCCTCCGTTCCCCGAATCTGCCGGATCATGCGGGCCAGATCAGCCTCCCGGGCGGGGCGGTGGAGCCGGGCGAGTCCCCCTCCCAATGCGCCCTTCGTGAGATGGAAGAGGAGATCGGTGTGCCCGTCCAGCAGGCCCAGCGGCTGGGAACGCTGCCGCCGATCTACATCTACCGGAGCGATTTTCTCGTCCAGCCGCTGGTGGCGATCAGCCGCACACGACCGGCTTTCCGCCCGAATCCGGCGGAAGTGGACCAACTGCTGGAGATCCCCGTGGCCTGCCTGCGCGACGGCCGCTCCTACGGGATGCTGCAAGTCGCCCGGCCACCGCTGAACTACCAAGCGGCTTGCCTCTGGTTTCAAGGCCACCGGATCTGGGGCGCCACTGCCAGGATCGTCGGCGACTTCTTGGAACAGGCAGCCGATCTGTTCCCCTGATCCCCGAGGTTCCGGAAGTCATCGCGGCTCCGGTTCCTCTTCGCGTTCGCGTCCCAACCAACCGGCGACCAGGGCGCTGCCTCCCATGAGCATCAGGCTGTGCGAGTTGGGTACGACCAATCCCAGCAGCCGTCGCAGCGGGGAAATGGTCAGCGTCGCTCCCAGCAGGCCACTCGAGGCGAGCACCGCCCCGACCACTTGATGGCTGGGCCGCTGACCGAGCCGGCCGGCGTCGAGTGTCTGGGCGAGTTGGTTGGCGACGATCGTGGCGAAGGCCACCGTCTTGGCCTGGTCGTCGCCGCCGGACCGCCTCGCCAGCTCATAGCCGGCCAGGGCGGGGAGGGACGTCGCCAGGGCGCGTCGCAGAATGTCTTTCCGCAAGCCCGTGTCCATGGCGGCAAGCCCTTCGCGGGCCAGCCCGGCCAGGTGCCGGTGCTCTGGATGCTGGAGGACGACGGCCAGGGCGGGCACGGCGTCGGTAAAGAGGTTGACGACCAGGATTTGTACGGCGGTCAGGGGTGAAGGGGTGCCCAAGGCGGCCGCGCCGGCCATCAGGCCCAGTTCCCCCAGGTTGCCGCCCAGCAGGAGTCCCAGGGCGCTGCGCATGTTCTGCCAGAAGCCGCGCCCCTCGACCAGCGCCTCGACCAGCGTGGCGAAATCATCGTCGGTGAGAATCATGTCGGCCGCCTGGCTCGCCACCTCGGTCCCGGTGCGCCCCATCGCAACCCCGACGTCGGCCAGCCGCAGGGCGGGGGCGTCGTTGACCCCGTCGCCGGTCATCGCGACCGCGTGGCCGAGGCTCTGGAGGCACTCGATGATGCGAAGTTTGTCCAGGGGGGTTGCCCGGGCAATGACCGTGACGTGCCGCATCCGTGCTTGAAGCTGCTCTTGGTCCAGGTCGGCGAGGTCGCTGCGGGTGAGGATGCTTCCGTCCTGGACGGGAAGCCCGGCCTCTTCGGCAATGCTCCGGGCCGTGCCGGGATGGTCGCCGGTGATCATGAGGACGCGCACCCCGGCTTCCTGGCAGCGGTGGACTGCGGCAGGCACGGTGGGGCGCAGCGGGTCGCGGATTCCCAGGAATCCGAGGGCCACCAGGTCGTCGAGTTCCTCGATCGGGCGATCGGGAGCCCGCTCGGCCACCATCAGGACGCGCAGCCCCTGATCGGCCAGTTGGCGGGAATGATCGGCCAGGCTTTGCCGCCCGGCCTCATCAAGCGGTTCCTTCCGATCGCCGCGCCGCCAGCGCGTGCAGCGGGGCAGCAGGGTTTCGACGGCTCCCTTCACGCAGAAGCGCCCCTGGGCATTCGTGGCATGGAAGGCCTGATCCGGATGGAAAGGGTCCTCTTCCTGATGTTGTCCGCGGAGTGCTTCGCCCAAGCCCACTTGGAAAGCGCCCTCGACCACGGCCACGTCCGTCGAATCGGCGGCGGCGCCGGCCGCATCGGGGTGCGGGCTGGCCAGGGCCGCGGTCAGGAGGATCCGCCGGAGCGACTCGGGCAATCCCTCCGCAACCCCGGTTTGCTGCTCGCCGTCGGAAATCCAGTGCAGGCTCAGACGCCCCTCGGTCATCGTGCCGGTCTTGTCGGCGCACGCCACGTCGACCCGCCCCAGGGCCTCGACGGCCCCCGGGCGGCGGACCAGCGCGTGACGTTGCGACAAGCGGCGCGCGACGCCCCCTTGGCCCATCCCCGCCAGCAGCGGCAGGCCCTCCGGCACGGAAGCCAGTGCCATGCTCGCGCCGACGCCCAACTGCGACAGGAGCGGACCGCCGCGAATCCACCGCGAGACGACGACGATGCCACTGGCGGCTGCCGTCCAAGGCAGCGAATGCCAGAGGAGTTCCCCCAGACGCGCCCTCAACGGGCTCGGTTCCGTGTCCTCGACTTCCAACGCCGCGGCCAGGGTTCCCATGCGAGTCTGCGGGCCAACCGCCACCACGACGGCCCGGCCCGTCCCCACGATGACGTCGCTGCCCTCGAGTACGATCCGGGATTCCGGGGGGCCTTGGTCGGCTGACTTGAACACGGGGGCCGATTCGCCCGTCAGAGCCGCCTCATTGACTTCCAAGCCGTCGACAGAGAGCACCCGAGCGTCGGCTGGCACCCGGTCGCCGGCCTCCAGCAGCAGGACGTCGCCCGGCGCCACTTCGGTGGCCGGAACGATGACCTGCCGCCCGTTGCGGAACAGACGAGCCCGCGCGGTCGCCATCTGCCGGAGCGCCTCGGCGGCCCGATTGGCCTGGTGTTCCTGCCAAATGCCGACGGCGACGTTCAACCCGACGGTCGTTGTGATGATTCCAAAGTCGACGGTCTTGCCCACGATCAGTGAGAAGCCGGCCGCTGCCGCAAGAATGCCGGTGGTCGGATAGCGGAATTGGTCGAGGAACGAGTAGGCCCACTCCCATCGCTCCGTCTGGCGGGGTTCGCCCTGCCGCCGCTGCGACGCGACGTCGTCCGCCAAGCCCTGCTCGGTTGTTTCCAGGGCGCGCAGCACGTCGTCGACGCTTTGCCTCCCCCAGCGTTCCGGCTGGGGATCGATCAGGTTGGCCAGGGATATGCCGGGGCGACCACCTCCTGCCAATCGGACGGTGACGTCGGCCACGGCGCCCAGGAGTCCCAAGTAGACGGGAAGCGAAGCCTGCTCGAGGCCCGGTTTGGCCGTGATTTCCCAGAGGGCCCCGACGACGTTGGAGGCGGCGGAGAGGAAGATCGCATCGCGAACGGCCGCGTCGTGCCGCGTTCCCGTCTCCAGGATGGCCGCGATGGCCGGCAGGTCGGCCGCCAGGAGATCGACCCGGGCGGGAAAACGGATCCGGCCGGCGGCAAGCCCGATGGCCAAGTCGCCGTCGGCGAATGCCGGGCCGGCCTCCAGGCTGTCAGAAACGACAGCCACGTACGCCCCTCGCTGCTGGGCCCGTTGGATCAGGGCAACCGCGTCGCCGGACACGGTCAGCGGGATCTCCGCGCGTTCCGATACGGCTTGTAAGGCCTCCGTATCGCCCCGGGGCACCAGGCCCATCTGCACGCCAAAGCGAGCGCAGGTTTCCACCAATTCGGCCACCCCGGCGGCCAGCCGGGGACGCAACGTCAGGAGCGCCAGCGGTTGCGGGCAGTCCTCGCGATGCAACGGAAGCACATACGGGCCGCGACGGCTCCCGCCGGCCGCTTCGCGATACGGCTGGCCGTTTTCCGGAGGGCCCAGCTGGTAGTGCCATCCGTCGATCCGGGCGGTGGCGCGCCGGCCGTCGAAACTTCCCTCCGACACTTCCGGCATTTCCACCTGGGGAAAAACCCTCCCCCAAGGCGAACCGGCCGCCGCCGCGACGGCCCCGGCCAGCGACAGCAGCTTGGAGTCGTCCTCCGACGGGTCGCGCGGCGTGACGGCGTGCAACTCCAGACCGTCGCACAGCACCCGGGCTCCGTCGATCAGCAGCAGATCGGGACATTGGATCGTCCGCTCCGGACGCGTACCGACAACGATCACGCCCGCCCGCGTGACCCGCGTTGCCGCGTCCAGGTTGGCCGCTTCGGTGCCGCCCAGCGCGGTGCGGGGGTTGACCGTCAGGAGGGCATTCAGGGTGCGGAGCCACGAGCCGCTGGTGACGCCGATCAGACCGGCATAGAGAAAGGAGGCGGGGCCGAGCAGTTGCAGGTACCAGTCGCGGATCGGGGACGCGGGCCGTGCGGGGCGCGGCAGCGGCGAAAAGTCGGATTGCTCCTCGAACTCAAGCAGGAAGGGACCTCCCGCCAGATGGGCGCCGGCGGGCACGCGCTCCGAAGGCCGCACCGGAGCCGGCAGGCCGTCCTGGCCGAGTGCCGTGCCGGTCCCCTCCAGCACGCGAGCGGCGAACGGCGCCCGGTCATCCGCCTCCAATCGGTGGACCTCGCCGGGACGCCCCTCCAAACTCGGCTCGTTGTAATCCTCGTACCGATGCCATGCCCCGCGTTGGGCAAGCACCTGCCGCAGCAGCACATAGCCTTCCGCACCGAGGACGGCCAGACCGAGCGGGCTGCCGGCCGTGGTCAGGCTCACGACGCCGACCAGACTGGAGACGGCATCGGCCGTGTTCCGGCCCAGCACGCGGCGCATGCCCTCGCGGACGGCGGGAAAGCTGCGCAGCAGACCGACAACCGATGCCGTCGTCGCCGCCACTTTGAAACCGCGCGGCGGGGCCGTGTATCCCAACAGACGCCTTGCGGCGATCCATCCCAATCCGGTCAAGGCCCCGCCGGTCCTGGCCACGGCTTGGACAAGGGGCGCCGGGTCCAGCGGATGGGCGGGCGGCGCTTCGCCGGGCAAGGGCGGTGGGACCTCATGGGCGATTTCAGCCGCCAAGTCCGACAGGGGGATCTCCTCGCGCTCGCATTCCACCTCGACGTGGCCCGTCAAGGGATCCGCCCGCACACGAACGCCCGCGTGTGCGTCCAGCCGCGAGACGATGGTCTTGGCCAGGCGGGTGGCCCGCTCCAGACCCCCGATCGCGATCCATCCCCGCCGAACCTGTCCCAGAAAACCGTCGAAGATGACGGGAGGCGAAGCGGGTTCCGCCGGCGACCCTTCCGCCTCCTGCTCGGCTTGCGACAGCGTCTCCAGAAGCAAGTCGCCTTCGACCGAATCCTCGTCGAAGACGATCAGCACGTTGCCCGTCCAAGGATTCGCCTTCGCCCGCCGCACGCCAGGCAACTCCCGCAAGCGATTGCCGATCACCTGCGGAGCCTTTCCCGACCAGTTCGGCCGATGGAGGCGAATGCGACCGGGCGAGGCGTGGACTACCGAAGGGTCACCCGCGACCTCAATCATCACCGTCCGAGGTCTTTCCGTCACGCAGGGACTGGGCGTCCACCCACATGTCCTCGGCCTCCTCCCGCGCGCGGGCTGCCAGCCGCCGTGCCTGTCGCCACGCCTTGACCGCGTAGAAGCCGACACGTTCCGCCGCACGTTCCACCACGACTTCCGCTCGCTTCATGGCGGCTTCGAAATCGTCCGCTACCGCACCCGTGCCTTGCCCAGATTCTTGCCCGGGCTTCTCTTCCTTGCCCTGCGCCGATTCCTGCTCGTGACCAGGTTCGTGCGCGAGTGCCGATCCTACCTGCAACGGGCCGGAGGAAACGGCTTGGTCCTGGCGTTCCTTCTCCAGCGATGTGGAATCTGCCATCGCAGTCTCCTCTCTCTTTGGGGAACCATCTGCGCTTCGTGAGGGGCCGGTTCCGGCTATTCCGCCGACTGCCTGGCACTCTCCGTCAGGTCTTCCGCCGCGCTCTTGGTGGCCGCGGCGGCCTGCTGCGCACCCTCGGCAAATGCACCGGCTGCCGCCGAAAGTCGATCCTTGGCCACCAGGAGGCCAGCCATTCCGTAAACGGCCCCCTTCCGCAGCGCATTGCGAACCGGCTTGGACGTCACGGCGGCAGTCACCGCCACGGCGACAGCCACTTTCGGATCCACGATATCATCCCAATCCATAACCGTTCTCCTCGCAGCAAAAGTTGCTGAATGAACGGAGCCGGTTGGCCCCGACACGCAAGCGCATTGTTCGACCGACCCAAGAGCCGGTCAAGGTTGCGGGGCACTTTTTTTCAATGGTATCCAACCTGAAACAAACCCTGCGGCCCAACCCATGCGAGCCCCATCCCGAAAACTTGAGCGAGCCAGAGAGTTGCTTATGAGCGAGAATGCTCCCAATCACAGGCCAGGAGAAGAAAACGCAGGGAACACGGCGCGCCCCACCCGGCCGCTACCGCGTCCGACCTCCCCGGAGGGGAGGTGAAATCATGCGACTCTGCACCCTCCCGCTTGCGGGAGGGTCGGACGCGGTAGCGGCCGGGGAGGGTATTTAC
>SLEY01000056.1 GCA_007124535.1 Planctomycetaceae bacterium | reverse complement strand
AGGAAGAACACCACGATGATCCACAAACTCATCGATTTCTGTCTCCGTGAACGCCTGATCGTGTTGGCCCTGGTCGCGGCCGCCATCGTGTACGGTTGGCAGAGCACGCGCGAGGTCCCGCTGGACGCGATCCCCGACATCGGCGAGAACCAGGTGATTGTGCTGGCCGAATGGCTGGGCCGATCTCCCAAGGACATGGAGGACCAGATCACCTATCCGCTGAGCATTGCCTTGCAAGCGGTCCCGGGGGCCAGGAGCGTCCGGGGGACGAGCATGTTCGGCTTCAGTTTCGTCCAAGTCACTTTTGACGACCACGTCGATTTCTATTGGGCTCGGTCGCGGGTGGCGGAGCAATTGACGACGGTGGGCGGGATGCTGCCCGAGGGCGTCACGCCGACGCTGGCGCCCGACGCCACGGCGTTGGGGCAGATCTACTACTATGTCCTGGAGCCGCCGCCGGGAATGGACCTGGCCGAACTCCGCTCTAAACAGGACTTCTTCATCAAATACGCCTTGCAGTCGGTGGAAGGCGTCTCCGAAGTCGCCTCGATCGGCGGTTATGTCCGGCAGTACCAGATCGAAGTGGATCCGGACCACCTGCGGTACCAGGATGTGACGCTGGACCAGGTGATCCAGGCGGTCGATGCTTCGAACATCGACGTGGGCGCCAAGACGGTCGAGAGTGGCGGGATGGAGTTCCTGGTCCGCGGCCGCGGCTTCATCGGTTCCGGAAAAACCCGGCAGGAGACGATCCGCGACATCGAGAAAACGGTCATCCTGACCCGCGACGGCGTCCCCCTGCGCGTCCGCGATGTGGCCGCCGTCCAGACCGGTCCGGCGTTCCGCGACGGGGCCCTGGACCTGAACGGCGAGGAAGCGGTGGGCGGCGTCGTGGTGATGCGCTATCGCGAAAACCCGCGGGCCGTCATCCGCCGCGTCGAGGAACGTATCCGCTCGCTCGAAGGCGAATTGGACGGCATCCGCATCCGCGGCATCTACGACCGATCCGTGCTGATCAACGAAACGGTCGCCACGCTGACCGATGCCCTGGGACAGCAGATTCTGATCACCATCGTGGTGGTCGTGCTGTTCCTGCTGCACGTGCGGGCCAGTCTGGTGATCGCCGTCACCTTGCCCATCGCCGTGTTGATGGCCTATGTCGGCATGAACGTGTTCAACGTGGATGCGAACATCATGTCCCTGGCCGGGATCGCCATCGCGATCGGCACGATGGTCGACATGGGAATCATTGTTTCGGAGAACATCTACCGGCACCTGTCGGTGTGGGAATCGGAGGGATCGCCGGGCGGCAGCGGGCGGCGCTTGGCCGTGATCCGGCAGGGGGCCGGCGAGGTGATTCCGGCGGTGATGACGGCGGTCAGTACGACGGTGATCAGCTTCCTGCCCGTATTCTTCTTGACCGGCCGGGACTACAAGCTGTTCGCCCCGTTGGCCTGGACCAAGAGCTTTGCGATGATTGCCAGCCTGATCCTGGCCGTGGTCCTGGTGCCGCTCTTGTGCCGGATGCTGCTGGTCACCGTCCGCCGTTCGCGTTGGACCGGCTTGGCCAGTGCCCTGGCGGTGGGCGGCCTGGTCGGAGCCCTCAGTTACTTTGTCTGGGGGGAGCGGATCGAGCAATGGACGGCGCTCAGTCTGCCCTGGGCCACGGGGCTGTTGGCCACCGCGGGGGCCGTGGCCGGCTTCTGGATCACCCGGGAGAATGTCAAACCGGTCGAGCAGAATCCGTTGAGCCGGCTGATCGTTCGGGGTTACGAGCCGCTGCTGCGGTTCCTGCTGGCGCACAAACGGGCCTTCATGACCGTCTATGCCCTGGTCGTGCTGATGGGGCTGGGCGCCTGGTTCGGTCTGCCGACCGTGCTGCAGCCATTCGAGCGGGCGGCGGCGGCCCTGGGCGCCGATTTGAACGAGATTCCCGGCTACGTCCGCGCCAAACACATCTTCACCGGACTTCGTTCGGACGACTGGATCGCGCTGGACGAAGGCAGCTGGTTCTACATGCCCAGTCTCTACCCGGCCGGCAGTTTCTCCCAAACGATGGAAGTTCTGCAAACTCAGGGAGCCATGCTGAAAGAGATTCCCGAAGTCGAAAACGTGCTGGGGAAAATCGGACGCGTGCAATCGGCACTGGACCCCGCTCCCGTCCAGATGATCGAAACCTATGTGATGCTCATGCCCCGCGATCAGTGGCGGCCGGGGATGACCGAGCGGGGCGTTTGGGACGAGATCAATGCGGTGGCCACCCTGCCCGGCATCCCCATGGCTTCGCCTTTGCAGCCGATCGAAGGACGTGTCGTGATGCTGCAAGCCGGCATCCGGGCGTCGATGGCCATCCGGATCTACGGCGACAGCCTGGAAGGACTGGCCGAAGCCTCGCGCAACGTAGCGGAACATCTGCGCACCCTCCAGCACGTCAACGCAAGAACCGTCAGCCCGGACATCGTGTTGGGCAAACCGTACCTGGAGTTCCAGGTGGATCGGGAAGAAGCCGCCCGCTACGGCATGACCACCGCCATGGTCAATCAAGTCGTCTCGGCCGGTTTGGGCGGCGTCGATGTGACCACCACCGTCGAAGGCCGCGAACGCTATCCGATCCAGGTGCGCTACCAGCGGAGCGTGCGGGAACCGATCGACCAACTGGGGGACGTGGCGGTAGTGACGCCGGTCGGTGAGGTCGTCCCGTTGAAACGGTTGGCGGACATTTCCAGTACCTGGGGCCCCGGGATGATCCGCAGCGAGGACGCCCGGCTGGTGGCTCATGTGATCTTTTCGCCCTCCGGAGCCGCCGGGGCCCTGGAAACCGTCGACGCCGTCATGGCCTCGCTCCGCACCGCCCGCGCCGACGGCAGCCTGGCCTTTCCCGAAGGCAATTTCGAACTCCGACCCGTCGGCTCGTTCCAGCACCAGGTCGAAGCCAACCGCCGCCTGATGTGGCTGATCCCGCTGGTCATCCTGGTCAATCTGATGCTGATCTACCTCCAGTTCCGCAACCTGCCCATTTCGATGGTCGT
>SLEY01000232.1 GCA_007124535.1 Planctomycetaceae bacterium | reverse complement strand
GCAATTGCCGTCGGATTGGACGGACCGGACGGGGTACCGGTTGCCGACCGAGGCGGAATGGGAATATGCCTGCCGGGCCGGAACGACCACGGCCCGCTACTTCGGGCGAACCACACGCTACATCGACTCGCACGCCTGGAATCTGGGCAACAGCCAGGGCCAGCCGCAGCCGGTGGGCTTGCTGCTGCCGAATGATCTGGGACTGTTCGACATGTACGGCAACGCGCAAGAATGGTGCCAAGACGCCTACACCATGCCTGCGGACGAAGGTCCAGGGTTCGCTGTGCTTCGCGGGGGCTGTGTGCGCGTCGCCATGAGTTCCCTGAGATCGGCTCACCGTTTGGGAGCCAGACCTGCCTTTAGCGGCCCGACGGTGGGCTTTCGCATCGCCCGCACCCTGCCACGAGATGACGGGGGCGCCCATCCCGAATGACCACATTACGAAGAGACGTTATCCGGAACTGCAGGGAGGTTGACAGGGGGTCGATAAGAACCGGTGTTTTCGACAGCGTTTGCAGGCGGAGTCCGGCGGCCGCTGGTAATACCTGGAGAGCAAACGATGAATCACCAGACACGATCGGGAGGGGAACGTAGCTGTACCGGTTACTGCGTGATGGAGTGGGACGGGCTGCAGTGGCGCCCCTTGGAGAGTGGAGATTATTGTCGTGTTCCTTCTTCTGGTTCCGCCATGACCGAATCTTCAGTGACTTCCGCTGGCCCTTCGTGCCCTACGACCGCTGGGGCGTGGAGGCCTGGCTGGGAGGCATCCTTTCCTCGGACGAAGCCTGCAGCCTGCTCCAACCGTGGGGCGAAACCGACTATTCACGCAACGGTTATGAGCCGGGTGTCTGGGAAGCCCATCTGGGCACGTCGCGGCCCTCGCCCGAGGACACCGCGGAGCTGCGGATCTCGGTGATCATCCCGTGCAAGGGCCGGCTGGCCCATCTCCGCCAAACCCTGCCCTACTGGCGGAAACAGCAGTACCGCCCGCACGAGATCCTGCTCGTCGATTACGGTTGCCCCGACGGGTGCGGTGACTGGGTCCGGCAGACCTACCCGGACATTCGCGTGGTCCGCGCCGGGCAGGTCAACGGCTTCAACGCCTGCCGCAGTCGCAACCTGGGCGCCGCGCAGGCCTCGGGGAATTATCTGGCCTTTGCCGATGCCGATTTCATCGCGCCCGCGGATTACCTGCAACGGGTGGCCGATCAGCTGCGGGCCGGAAAGAACCTGGTCTGCATCGCCCATTACGACAGCGGCGAAATGGGACTGAATGGCACCTGCACCGTCGCGACCTCCCTGTACCAACGTGTCCGCGGGTATGATGAAAGCCATCCCACCTACGGTTTCGACGACACGGACTTCTATCGGCGCTGCGAAGCCGCCGGGGCCACCCGAGGCTACCTGCACAACTGCCAGTGCCTCGCGCACCCGGACCAGGAGCGGATGAAGTTCTATCCGGAACAGGACAAGGCCGCGGCGTTGGTGCGAAGCGCCGTCTGGCTGGCCGGACGGGAGCGGGCCGAGTCAGCCCCGGGGGCAATACCAGATGGCGGTGTGTGAGTGGCCGGCGAACACGCGGCCGGCAGGGAACGGTTCCGGCGTTTCCAGCAGCCGCCGGATCGCTGGCTGCTTGTCTTCGCCACGGACCATGAAGATCACCTGTTCCGCCCGCCGCAGGACGCGGGACCCCACACTGATCCCCTGCAATCCGTCGGCACGCCGGACGCGGAGGGCCGCGGCGGGATGTTGGACATCCGCGGGAGAGAACAGACCGGCCACGTGCCCGTCCGCCCCCAGCCCCAGGACCGCCAGGCGCAACTGGCCGCCCTGATCGAAAAAATCCTCCAGCTGCGAACAAAACCGGCGCTCGGCTTGTTCCTCCGGAAGACGGGTGTCCACGGCCAGCAGCCGCTCCGGCGGGATGCGGCAGGCCGCCAGCAACGGTTCCAGATGCCGCAGATTGTGCTGCGGCGAGCCGGGCGGCACGTAACGCTCGTCGCTCAAGACGATCCAGCGCGGCTCCGGCGGGTCCGGCAGCGGCGACTGGGTCAAACGCTGATAAACCCCCAAGGGAGTTTGGCCGCCGGTCAGCATCAAAGCAACCGGCGGCTCGGCGGGAGCGGACCAGGCGTCGCGAAAGGCAGCCTCCACCGCCTGCTCCAGTTCGCTTCGGCTTTCAAAATGTCGCAACTGCATGACGCGCTCCGAGTGCGGGCCCCCTTCTCGTTCCATCACTCCAATCCCCGGGCCTGCTCCGCCCGTTGCAGCAGACGCCGAGCGGCGGCGGGCGGCGGGCCGCCGAAACGGTAATGCTCCGGACACACCGCCCGGGACTCCAACGCATGCAGCACCGGAGTGAATACGTCCCAGGCCGCCGCCAGTTCCTCGCTGCTAAGGAACAGACTCCGATCTCCCCGCATCACTTCCAGCAATAACCCTTCGTAGGCGTCCGGAATGATGTGGTCGTGGAACGCCTGGCCGTAAGATAAATCCAGCTTGCGCTCCGTCAACTTCATCTCCAGACCAGGCCGCTTGGTCGTCAGCGACAGATGCATGCCCTCGTCCGGCTGCACGCGGATCACCAATTCGTTCGGGGCCGGCGTGTGGCCGGATTGGGCGAACAGCCGATGGCCCAGCGGGTGGAACCGCAGCCGGAGCGTCGTGCAACGCGACTCCAAACCCTTCCCGGCACTCAAGAAGAAAGGAACACCCTGCCACCGGGCATTGTCGATGGTCAGCAGGGCTGCCGCATAGGTCTCGGTTCGCGAGTCATCCGGCACATCGGGATCTTCCGTATAGCCGCGAACCTTTCGCCCGTCCAACTCGCCAGCCACAAACTGGCCGGTAACCAGCCGCTCTCGCGTCACCGGCGTGATCGACTGCAACAACTGCACCTTGCGGCGGCGGATGGCCGAAGCCTCCAATTCGTCGGGCGGTTCCATCGCCAGCAGGGCCAGCATCTGCAGCAGATGGTTTTGCATCACATCACGAATGATTCCGAAACGATCAAAATAACCGGCACGCCCCT
>SLEY01000360.1 GCA_007124535.1 Planctomycetaceae bacterium | reverse complement strand
GGTTACGATTATCTGGTGACCTTGGACTGCGACGGCCAGCACGAACCGCAGCGGATCCCCGACTTTATCCGGGCCTGCCGCGAGGTGGACTTGGTGTCGGGCAGCCGGTATCTGCGGGCTTTTCCGGGCGATGCCGCGCCGCCGGATCAGCGGCGGCGGATCAACCGGCAGATCACGGCTGCGTTGAACCAGCGGTTGGGTTTACGGTTGACCGACGCGTTTTGCGGCTTCAAATGCTATCGTGTGGCCGCCTTGGCGAAACTCCATTTGACGGACTCCGGTTATGCCATGCCGCTGGAGTTGTGGGTCCAGGCGGTGGCGGCGGGGCTGCGGATCCTGGAGATTCCCGTGCCGCTGATCTATCTGGACGAAACGCGTTCGTTTGGCGGCGCCTTGGATGATGGCGACACGCGTCTGCGGCATTATCTGGACGTGTTGGAACGCAGTTTGACGCGGGCCGACCTGGTCGAGGAGCCGCTGGTGAGCGACGTTGGTGTCAGGGAGTTCCGATGATCCGGTTGCCGAGCTTACCGACGGTCCCGCAACATTCGATTCGCGCGCCCCGCGGCCACGGCCAGTTCCTGATCGAACCGTCGTGGGAGCAATTGGGCGTGGACCTGCAGGCCAATCGGGTGGAGGCGGCGGCGCACCGCGATTACGATATCCAGGGCCAGTCGCTGGGCGAGCTGAGTGCCGACGCGCGGCGGGGTCTGCTGGCCGAAGCCCGGGCCTACACCGCCTGCTACCGCGACGGTCCCGCACCGGGTCCGGCGGACGGTCCGGTGGTTCTGGCGGGGCATCAGCCGCAGCTGTTCCACGCCGGCGTGTGGTTCAAGAACTTCGCGCTCAGCTGGCTGGGCCGCGCCCACCGCGCCGCGGCGGTCAATCTGCTGATCGACAACGACATTCACCGCCTGCCCTCCTTGCGTGTGCCTACCAGTGCGGCGGGCCAGGTGACGATGACCACGTTGTTGTTCGATCAGGTCACGGCCGCGATTCCTTACGAGGAGCGGGCGATTCTCGATCAGGCGACCTTTGCCAGTTTCGGCCGCCGGGTCCAGGATGCGCTGCAGGGGTTGATCGACGACCCGTTGATCGTCCAACTCTGGCCGCTGGCCCGGGATGCGGCCCAGCGTTCGGGCAACTTGGGACGGTGTCTGGCCGAAGCCCGGCATCGGCTGGAAGGCGAATGGGGGCAGCAGACGTGGGAACTGCCGCTCAGCCGTGTCTGCCAGACGCCCTGTTTCGCCCGCTTTACCCTGCACCTGCTGGCCAACCTGCCGCGGCTGCACCAGGTCTACAACGATTCGCTGACCACCTATCGCCAGGCCAATCGGATCCGCAGCCGGCGGCATCCCGTTCCCGACTTGGAACAGGAGGGACCGTGGCGGGAAGCGCCGTTCTGGATCTGGACCGCCCAATCGCCGCAGCGCCGCCGTTTGTTCGTCCGGGCTGCCGGTTCGCGTTTGGAGTTGACGGATCGCCAACGGCTGCACTTCCCGCTGCCGCGATATGATGCCGAAGCGGCCGTGACGCAGTGGGTCGAGCGCCAGCACGAGGGCTTGCGCCTCCGCCCGCGGGCCCTGATCACCACCATGTATGCCCGGCTGGTGCTGGGCGACCTGTTCCTGCACGGGATCGGCGGCGCCAAGTACGATCAACTGACCGATGGGATCATCGCCCGATTCTTCGGGTTTCCGCCGCCGCGCTATGCCGTCATGTCGGCCACCGCCTTGCTGTTCGAAGATCGCACCGAATCGCTCCGCGCGGAGATCCGTGGTTTGCAGCAGCAGTTGCGCGAGTTACGATTCCATGCGGAACACCATGTGCGGCCCTCGCAGGCCGCAGAGCGATTGGCTGCGGAAAAACGGGCCTGGATCCAAACCGACCCGCCCCGCGGCCAGCGGGCGACCCGCCACCGCGAAATCGAACGCCGCAATGCGGAACTGCAGCCGTATTTGGCCGTCGATCCGAACCAGTTGACCCACCGTTTGAACCAGGCCCGGAGCGAATTGCGCCAGGAAGTCCAACGGGCGTCGCGCGAATTCTCCTTCTGCCTCTTCCCGGCCGAAGTCCTCCAGCCGTTGCTCCGGTCGGCCGAAGCCCGCGTTTGCGCTTCAGCTGCCGGGCTGCCCTAACAACCAACAAAACCTGCATTTCCTGAGGAGTCAACCGATGAACCGGAAACAACGTGTTCTCACGACCTTAGCGCTGGGCCTGCTTGCCTGCTTGCCACAGATCGGGGCAATCGCCGCGGAACCGCTGGAGATCCGCCTGCTGATCGTCGACGGTCAGAACAACCACGACTGGCGTTCCACCACGCCCACCATGCGCGGGATGTTGGAAGACGCCGGTTTTTCGGTCCACGTCGCGACCGTGCCGGCGGAAGGGCCGGAGCGGGAGCAGTACGCTTTGGCGCTGGGCGACTACGATGTCGTGCTGGGCAATTTCACCGATATTGGCGGTCGGCCCGCCCCGCGGAAGTTTTTTAATGATTTGGCCGAATGGGTTGCCGCGGGCGGTGGTTTCGTCCCCGTGCATGCCGCCACCGCGGGTATGGAACATCTGCCGGAATACGTCCGCATGGTGGGACTGGGCTGGGGCAATCCCCAGCGGGGCGCGCGGTTGGTGTTGGACGAGGAGGGCCGGGAGATTCGAACGCCTCAGGGCCAAGGCCGCGGGACGGGGCATGGAGGACTGGGCCCCATCGACGTCACGATCTGGGCCGACGACCATCCGATCGTTCAGGGGTTGCCCCGAAACCTGCAGGTACGTGACGAATTGTGGTTTGCCGCGCGGGGGCCGGCAGAGCAACTGACGGTCCTCGCCACCGGGTGGGCTCCGCAAACCGAGCAGAACGAGCCGATTCTGTGGACGGTCGATTTCGGCGAAGGCCGCGTGTTCGTCCATCTGTTGGGCCATGATGCGAACACGATGCAGGACGACTTTTTCCGCATCACCCTGCTCCGCGGATGCCAATGGGCCGCCACGGGCGAAGTCACGTTGCCCCTACCCGCCGAATTGCAGCAGGC
>SLEY01000696.1 GCA_007124535.1 Planctomycetaceae bacterium | reverse complement strand
TCGCCAATCAATACGCCCCGTTCGATGAATCGCTGTGGTTTCCCGATGTGGGTTTGGGGTTGCGGTTGTGGGAGGGGCGCTTCGAGGGGCACCCGGACACATGGCTCCGCTGGCGGGACCAGGCGGGCGAACCCATTCCAACGGGTGCGGAGCGGGCTCAACAGGAGCGGCACCGGGCGGACCAGGAGCGTCAACGTGCCGAACGTTTGGCAGAGCAACTTCGCCAACTGGGAGTGGAACCGGGCGACTGAGGGTTGCGGACATCCCGTCTCGTGTCGCAGGATGGCAACGCCGACGCCCGCAGTATTCGTGCTGACTTACCCGCCGATGGGCATGCACGTACTGCGACTCCGGCGTCTAAAGGTTTGTAGCCTTTGCGGTTCAGCCCGTCGGCGGTGCGCGACGAGCCGGTTTTCTTCGAGGCCCCGTTTCAGCGTTGCGATCGGCTGGCCGTGGTGGCGGCGGGGCGCGCCCCGGAGGGTTGCCTGGCACCGGCCGTTGTGCGGCGACCGCTCTGCGAAGTGCCGGCCAGGAAATTGTCGATCTGGGCCGAGTCGCGCAGCCGATCGAACTCCTGAGCCATTGCCAATCGCAACTTTTTCTCATGCAGGTCCTTGTACAGTTCTTCGCGGACCACTTCGAAATCCGTGACGACCGGGTCGGTGCGTCCCAGGCAGCGCAGGATCACGTACTGTTCACCGACTGCGATGATCCCCGACAACTCGCCCGGTTTCAGACGGAACGCTTCTTTTTCGACCAGGGGCTGACCACTGTGACGGCGCAGGGGAGGCACGCGGCCGAAATTGGCTCGGGAGGTCGGTTCCATGGAGTACTGGTGAGCCAGTTCTCCGAAGAACTGATCGGTCGGGTTATTGCGGGCCATCTCCCAGACGCTCTGGGCCTGGCGGTGGCTGCCCAGCACGATCGCCAGCAACTCGACGCGTTCCCCGAAGTTCGATTCGAAGCCCTTCTGGAGCGCTTCGTCACTGACCTCGACTTCTTCGCCGACCAGTTTTTTGAGGGCCACGGTGGGCCAGACCGCATCGCGCACGTACAATTCGATCGTCGTCTGGTCGCCTTCCGCTACGGCTTCCAGCCAGGCTTCGACATCCGCATGGCCGTCGGCGTCCACGTAGCCGAAGGCTTGAGCGGCGCGGGTGACCTCGCGGTCGATGTCCTGTTCATTCACGACCAGGTCGCGGCGGCGCAATTCCTGGCGGAGCAGTTGGCGATTGATCTCGCCCATCAGGACGTCTTCACCATGCCGTGCCAGGCATTCCTCGGCCAGTTGGCGGAGCGTGATCTGGCGGCCGTTGACCACGGCGGCCAGACCGGGGTAGCGGGCCTGTTGGTCCGCATCGCCCAGCACCTGGGTGATTTGGGCCTGCTCCCGGATATCCTGGAAGACGCGAGTGGCTTCTTCGCGTTTCTTGTGCTCCAGCACGCGCTGGCGGATCTCTTCCTCGATGGCGGGCATCTGATCGCTGGAAACGAATGTCCGCTCGATGTGCTTTTCGCACTTCAAAATCAAGTACTGGTTGCCGACCTGGATAACAGGCGAGATTTCGTTCGGTTTCAGTTGGAACGCCACCTCCTCGACTTCCGAGGCTCCCATGTGTTTGCGAATCGGCGGGATCACACCGTAGGCACTGGCAGTCGCCCGGTCCTCCGAATGCTCTTTGGCCAGGCGGGGAAAGCTTTCCGGATCGGCGACGGCCGCCTCGCGCAGCCATTCCGCTTTCTCCCGGCTGCTGACGGCAATCAGGCGGGCTCGGACCTGCGGACCATATTCCGATTCGAAGGCCAAGCGAAACTCTTCCTCCGTCACGCGAATCTGTTTCGAGGCCATCCGCCGGAGTGCCAGGGTGGGGCGGATGATATCCTCGCGGTACTGCTGAGGCTCCACATCCCGTTCGGTCTGCAGGACGGAAAGCCAGCGGTCCAGCGACATCCCGAAACGTTCCGCCACCCTGCGGATCTCCTCTTCCACGTCCTGTTCGGTGATCCGCACTTGACGTGCTTCGCAAGCCTGATCGATGATCTGGCGGTGGATCAGGGTATCCAGGACATCTTGTCCATAGCGGCGCAAGGCCTCGTTGGCCAGCGTTTCCCGCGTGATTTCCTGGCCGTTGACCACGGCCAGGATCTTCGGGGGGCTTTGCGCGGTTTCCGCAACCGGTTGGGGCCCGGCCGTCGTATGCCGAGCTCCTCCGGGAGCGTTCTGGGCGCGGGCGGAAGCGACGATGCATCCGCCCAGCATCAGTCCCACGGCTATCAGGAACCGCCCATTGAGGGGACATCTTTCCAGGTTCTGCTTCTTGATGTGGCGCCGCGAGGCGCCGCTAGCGTCCTTGCCAGCCATGACCGCTTCTCCCTAACAATGTGGACGAAATTTGGGTCGCCGCAGGTACGCATGCATCGTCGCACCTCATGCGGCGGGCCAACTATAGAGGAAATTGCCAAAAAGGGTCAAGAGCGAAGTACCGAGATGCCGAGAGGTTGCAGCGACGAGTTCACGAATCACCTCGGGTTGCGATTTTCCAGTAACCCAAGTTAGTGATTCAGGGTTGTTGGCGCTTGGGGAATTGCGAAATTGGAGAATCTCAGGGCTTGGGGCGAGGTCGAGGTTCGGCAGGTTCCGCGGGCTCGTCTGGCGGTTCAGCCCGTGCGGATTCGTCGCGGGAACGCTGGCGTTGTGGAGGTCGGCGGTCGCGGGGCGGCCCTCCCTCGCGTGGCGAGGGCCCTTCGCGGCCCTCGCGCGGCCCGAATTCGAAGGGACCCGGGGGCCAATCGGGAGCACGCCCCGACGGTTCGCCGCGGTGTTCGTCCGGTGGTGTCTCCCCGGGACGGCCTCGGCTGCCCCGGCCTCGTGGCAATTCGCCGGGACGCCCTCGCGGCGATCGATCGGAGTCGAAGAAATGGCGGAAGTGGTACCAGCGTTTCAATTCACTTTCCATCCGATCCGCCGGTAAACTCTCGAAGTACTCTCGCCAGCGGCCGTCCATTTCCGCGTAGAACCGCCGTAGCTCTTC
>SLEY01000122.1 GCA_007124535.1 Planctomycetaceae bacterium | reverse complement strand
TGCTGGGGGGCTTTGACGAACCCGTACCGTTCGAGAATGGGGACGAACTGCCCTTTGATTTCCCGGATGACGAGGAGCAGCCGTTTGATTTCCCGGATGACGAGGAACAGCCGTTTGATTTCCCGGATGACGAGGATGACGAGGAACAACCGTTCGGCGAGCCAGGGTTTGACGAACCGGCAGACGAACCGGCTGACGAACCGGCGCCGTTCTTCTAATGCCGCAAATGAACTGCTAAACTCAAGGGCTGGTTTTCGGGGATATGGGTTCGGACAGCCATGAGGGGAGACAGACAATGCGGTACGTGGGAATGATGCTGGCAGCAGTCGCCGTCCTGGGAACGCCGGTCCGTGCGGACGAATGGGAGGTGGTATTCGAGGACCCATTTGCGGATGAAATGGACGAGCAGTGGACATGGTTGCGGGAGGACCCGGAAGCTTGGCGAATCGGCGATGAAGGCTTGGAGATCCGGTTGCAACCCGGTTTCGCCCGCACCGTCCGCAACGCCCTGCTGCGGCCCGCACCGGATCGGAGCGAGGCGGATTGGGCCATCGATGTGACGGTGACCAAACACACGGTGCCTACCCAACAGTGGGAGCAAGCCGGGATCACCTGGTATCGCAATGGAGAGCCGATCTTCAAATTGGTCAAAGAACTGCTGGATGGCCAGTTACTGATCATTCCCGGCCGACCGGCGATGGAAGCCCCGACGGTCCAGTTGCGGTTGATCGTGACCAGAGATTCTTGGACGGCTCAGTTCCGCCCGAATGCCGAGGGCGAATTCCAGACGGCGGATCAAGGCGAACTTCCTCCGCCCGGGGAGGAGCAGGTCAGTCTGCAAGGGTATCACGGTCCGCCCGATGCGGCACACTGGGTCCGCTTCAACGACTTCCGCATCTCCCGCCGCCGGACTCCTTGAGTCGGTGTTCGCCGATACGGAGGGCGCCGGACTCCCATAATGTGGGGTCGGGGGAAGGCTTGTTTTTGACGTGGGAGACCACTAATCTACCAGTAACCGGCGACGCTTCTCGGTAGCGAGCGCTTGTGAGAATCCGTCGACAGAATAACTCCAGAGGGGAAAATCCTATGTCGTTGAATCGCCGACAGTTCCTGCAGCGCGGCGCGATGGGGGCCGCCGCTGCCGCATTTCCGCTGACAGTCGCCGGTGGGAGGTCCGCTTCGCGTAGCCAGCCGGTGTTAAAAACCCAGCTGGACGATGACCGCCAATTCGCGGCGGTCCAGGAAGCCTTTGCGCGGGATTATCCCGGGATCAAAGCCTCGGTGATCGAAGTGGACGGGCAGGCATCCCTGCGGGCCGAACACGGGGGGATGCGAGTGTTCTGGCTGTATCGCGGCAAGGGCAGCATCGACCTGCCCAAGGGCTACCGCACGCAGGAAGGGGATGGCGATCCTCTGCCGGACTTCTATCGTCCGGACCCGTTGGACCCGGATTTCGCAGCGCTGCTGGAACAATTGCTGGAGGGTTTTCCGTCGCTGACCCCCGAGGCGATCGCGGCCGTCGAACCGATCTTGGGCCGCTGGCAGAACGGGGCGTTCATTGGCGATATTGCGGCGAATCTCTGGACCTTGGAACACCTCCCGCGCCCCTGGGCCTCCGACGAGCCGATGGAACAGGCGTTGGTCAAGCTGTTTTCGGTGTACCGTGAGCAGGGTTATTTGACCAAGACCACCGGAGGCCATGAGCCTTTGATGGAGGGGGATCAGGTCATTGCTTGCGGGGAGGAAGCGATTCCGGTGCGGGGCCATTTTCGCTGCCTGGCGATCGAGAATGTCGAACGCCAGACCAGTCACGTGTCGACGGCGCGGCGACTCCGCCACCTGTTGGATACGGCCGGCGGCTGCAGTTTTGACTTCGACCCCTTCCGCAAACTACCTCTGACGTGGTACATGAATGAGCCGGGCGAGCAGGGTGACGGTGTGAATTTCGTGAATGCGCACGTTGTGAACATTCCTCGGGAGCTGTCATCGACTCACTTCCACCCGTTCGAACCGGAGGTGGGTGGTTTACCCCAGGCCGAGATGTATTTGGTGCTGGACCCGCGGGCCTACAAGCTGGAGACGTGGGGTCGTAAACCGTCGATTCTGATTTTCCCCGAGTTGCAGGATCTGAGCCGTTACGAGGAGTACCCGCTGGAGACGGGCGATTTCGTCTACATCCCGCCGGGAGTGGGCCATCGCGGCCTGGACGTGTTTGTCAATGTGCTGACGGTCCCCGGATTCAAGCCGCATAACGAAATCTACATCGACCAAGACATTCGGGATGCCACGGGAGGCGAAGCGCCCTACAACGCGGAGACGGTCCACCGCAAGAACTACGACCGCCTGGAGGATTTCTTCTGAGAAGCGCGGAGCCCCGTGCCGGTAATCACAAGGGACGTTACCCAACCTACGTGGGCTTCTGTTGCCTAAGAAGGGAGCACAAGACGCGGTGCAAGAACGCAACTTGCCGGGTTCAGCCGGCGGGACGAACGCCTTGGACGGGGCTCGTGCACGGATTCGTGCGGCCTACGACCCCGAATTCCTCCGCCGATCCGGTCAAGTTCTGGCCGAAGCGCTGGGCGAGCACCTGGCGGGGGTCCAGGCGGGCCAGGCGTCCGTGCTGCCTTGGCAATCCCCGGCCGAAAAAGTGCGCGAGGCGGCCACGTTCCTGCGTGAGGACGCGCCGCGTGCAGTTCCCGCGGCGGCCGCGGCTCCGGCGGATGCCGCTTCGCAGGTTCCCGCTCCCTCCGTCAGCCAGCGGGACGCGATTGTCGAGCACTTTGCCCAACTGGTCGTCAAGATGCTGCAGCACGGTTTGAATCTGCATCACCCCCGCTACCTTGGCCATCAGGTCCCGGCGTCGATCCCGGTGGCCGGCTTATTCGACGCCGTGGGTTCGGTGACGAATCAGTGCATGGCCATCTACGAAATGGGCCCCTGGGCGACGGCTGTCGAATGGTCGCTGGTCGAACGGCTCGGCCAGCAGATCGGCTGGACCCCCGGCCAGTTCTCCGGGCTGGTGACGCATGGCGGATCGCTGGCCAATTTCACGGCCCTGCTGACCGCCCGCAACGTTTCGCTGCCCGCCTCCTGGGAGCACGGTGTGGGGGGCGGCGATGCGGCGCCGGTCCTGCTGGTACACTCCGACGCCCACTACTGCGTGTCGCGATCGGCCGGGATGCTGGGCATCGGGACGAATCAGGTGCTGCGAGTCGGATTGGACGTGCGGCGGCGAATGGATCCCCAGCGTTTGGATGATTTGTTGAGCGAGTGCCGGGCCAGGAAGCGGCCGGTATTGGCCGTGGTCGCCTGTGCGTGTGCGACGCCGATCGGCGCCTTCGATCCGCTGCCGGAGATCGCCGAGGTCTGCCGCCGGCACGAGGTGTGGTTGCACGTGGATGCCGCGCACGGCGGTTCGGCCTGCCTCAGTCCGCGGCACCGGCACCTGGTCGCCGGCCTGGACCGGGCCGACAGCCTGGTGTGGGATGCTCACAAGATGATGTTTGTGCCCGCCCTGTGCGCGTTCGTCCTGTACCGGCAGGAGGGCCACCAATTCGAGACCTTTCGCCAGAACGCTCCGTATTTGTTCGATCCCTCGGCGCCGGGATTGGCGGAGTACGACAGTGGTATGCGGGCGGTGGAATGCACCAAGCGGGCGGCGGCGTTCGGGTTGTGGGGCGTGTGGTCGTTATTCGGCCCCCAGTTGTTCGCCGATCTGGTGGACACCACCTTCGATCTGGCCCAGCAGCTTTACGAGCGGCTGGAGGAAGCCGCCGATTTTCAGCCGCTGCACGTCCCCCAATGCAACATCGTCACGTTTCGTCATGTCCCGACCGCGTTGCAACGGGCTTCGGGCGAACGGCTGGGCGATTTCCAATTGGAACTGCGCCGCCGACTGATCGAATCGGGGGAATACTACATCGTGTCCACCAAGCTGGACGGCGTTGGCGCCTTGCGGGTCACGTTGATCAATCCCTTGACCCCCGCCGCCGAATTGGACCGTTTGCTCGCAACCCTCCGCCGCCACGGCCGACAGCTGCTGACAAGGTAGAACCCAACTCCCCGGCGGTGTTCTGCTTTCAAACCCTCGTTACCACGCCGAAGCATGGGAACGATGCGAGAAATAACCGTCGCACTGCTCGGGGCGGATCGGCGCTCGGCGCGGGTCTCTGACCCCGCCGATACCGCCGACCGAAGGTCTCCACCGATATGGGAGACCTTCGGTCGGCCGGGTGGCTCGGTCAGAGACCGGCCACAGCGCCATTAAGGGTCGCCGGCCAGCATGCGGTGGATTCTGGCCCGAGCGACGTCCAGGGCTTCGGGCAGTTTTTCGGGTTGTTTGCCGCCTGCCTGGGCCATGTCCGGCCGGCCGCCGCCGCCGCCGCCCAGCACGGTGGCCACCTCGCGCACCCAATCGCCCGCCTTCAGGCCCCGCTGGACCAGATCGCGGCTGAGCGCGGCGATCAGGGTCACGCGATCTTCGCCCGCGGTGGCGGCGAACAGCACGGCCGTCGAATCGGCCTTTTTGCGCAACTGGTCGATCAACTGCCGCATCAGTTGCGGATGGACGCCCGGCGTCTCTGCGATGATCACCCGGCTCTCGCCCACCGTTTCGGCCGCTTCCAGCAACGCTTCGACGGTCACCTCACCGGATTGAGCCAAGGCGGTGATCTGCTGCTCGAGCGAAGCCGCTTCGGCCAACAGGGCCTGCAACCGTTGCGGGACCTCAAAGGGGGACACGTTCAGCAAACGTGCCGTTTCCTGCAGAATCGCTTTGATCTCGGCATACGCCGGTTCCGATTCGATCGTTTCCCCCGCCGGTTCTCCGGCCGCCAAGGTTTGGCGCTTGCCGGCTGCCAGCAATTTTCTCAGGTCCCGGACGCGCTGCAGTTGCTGGCGCGCCGCCTCGGGAATCTGCCGCCAGCCGACATTCAGGATCCGGGCCGCCTCGGCCACCACCGCCCGCGTCCGCTCGGCATGCTGGCGAGCCTTTTCCCCGGTCAGAGCCGTGATCCGGCGGACCCCGGCCGAAACGGCCTCCTCGCCAAGGATCTCGACCGCCCCCACCTGGCCCGTGTTCTCCAAATGCGTCCCGCCACACAACTCGCGGCTGAAATCCCCCATCGTCACCATCCGCACCGGATCAGGATACTTCTCGCCGAACAGCATCATCGCTCCTGCCTCGCGGGCTTCGGCCAGCGGAACCCAAGCGGCACGAATCGGCTGGGACCGCTGCACATGCGCGTTGACCTCCTGCTCGATCTTCCCCAGCTGCTCCGCCGGCACCGGGGCCAGGTTCGTGAAATCGAAACGCAGCCAGTCCTGGTCGACCTTCGAACCCTGCTGCTGGGCATGCGAACCCAGATGCTTCTGGAGGGCATGGTGCAGGATGTGGGTGGCCGAATGCGCCCGGCGGATCGCGTCCCGCTCGGCCGATTCGACCCGAGCCGTGACCGTCACGCCCGTCCGCAAACGGCCTTCGACCAGATGCCCGCAGTGCAGCAGCAGGGACCCGTCCTTGTGCGTATCGCGGACGGCAAAGCGGAACCCTTCGCCCACGATCTCGCCCCGATCTCCGACCTGACCGCCGGCCTCTCCATAGAAGGGCGACCGGTCCAGGACCAGCTGGACCTCGCGTTCGTGCCCCACCTCCTGCAGTGAATCGCACAATTGCCCCTGAGCCACGATGAACTTCAGTTCGGCCGTGGTTTCGGTCGTCTCGTAGCCCACAAACGGAGTCTCGTGCAGCACTTTCTTGATGGCATCCACCGGTCCCCGGTCGCCCATCACGGTATGCACGGCTTTGCCCGACACTTCGCCATGCTCCTGCATCGCTCGGGCGTAGCCGTCCCAATCGAAGGCCAGATTATTTTCGGCCGCCATGCTCTCGCAGACTTCGGGCGGTACGCCGTACGTTTGGTACAACTCCGCCGCTTCGCCCCCGTCCACCGCGGTCCGGTTCGCGGACTTCATTTCCGCGAAGATCTTCTCCAAACGAGCCAGACCGGCGTCGATCGTACCGAAGAAATTCGTCTCCTCGTTCCGGATCACCTCCGCCACCCGCCCGACCGTGTCCGCCAACTCGGGATAGGGGTGCCGCATCTGCTCGACCACCGCCGGCACCAGTTGGTACAGAAACGGCTCGCGAAGTCCCATCTGGTGGCCGTCCAGCACCGCTCGCCGCAACAGCCGCCGGATCACATACTTCTCCTTCTGGGGACCCGGGTAGACATTCTCGTGGACGGCCATTGCACAGGCCCGGATGTGGTCCGTGATGCGGCGCAAACGGCGGCCGTTCTCCGAGGCGAATTCGTAACGCACGCGGCAGACCTCCGCCGCCGCATCCACGACCGGCTGGAGGATGTCGATGTGAAAGTTCGTTTGCACGCCTTGCAAGCAAGCCGCGGCACGTTCCAGCCCCATCCCCGTGTCGATGTTCTTGCTGGGCAAAGGCCGCAGATTATCCGGGGGATCGCCCACCCGATGGAATTGGGTAAAGACCAAGTTCCAAATCTCGACCGAATCGCCGAAATCGTCGTGATAGAAGATCTCGCTGCACGGGCCGCACACCCCGTCCGGCCCCTCGCTGGGAGCACCCGCCGGCCAGAAATTGTCGTACTCGTCCATCCGTTCGATCCGGGCGAGCGGCAGACCGATTTCGTCGTGCCAGATGGCAGCCGCCTGGTCGTCGTCCCGGTAGACCGAGACGGTCAAACGGTCGGGGTCCAAGCCCAACCAGCCCGTTTGCGTCAGGAATTCCCAGGCCCAATGGATCGTTTCGCGTTTGAAATAATCGCCGAAACTGAAATTGCCCAGCATTTCGAAAAAGGTATGGTGGTACGCGGTCCGGCCCACATTGTCGATGTCACCCGTCCGCAGGCACTTCTGGCAACTGGTGGCCCGGGTGAAGTCCAGTTTGACACGGCCCAGGAAATGGTCCTTGAACTGGTTCATCCCCGCCGGGGTGAACAGCACGGAGGGATCCCAGGTGGGCACCAGCACGTCGCTGGGCCGGCGGCTGTGCCCCTTGGCTTCAAAGAAGGCCAGGTACTTCTCACGGAGTTCGTCAGTCTTCATAGTTCATCTCAAAACGCGCGAAGAAAACCGCCTATCATAGCGGCTGGAACGGCTGCGGTACACGGCAGGTAGCTCAGGTGGAGTTGTCCCGCGCCAACGATTCTTGGACGTCGGTCGCCATGCGGCTGACCCTGGAACGAGAATCGCCCCGCAGGACACTCTCCGAAGCCAAGCGGCGTTCGGCGATCTTGGCGCGGCGAGCCAGCACCGCCTGGAAATCAAACTTCACCGGCTGCCGCTCGGCCAAGGGCGCCAGATAACGCTTCAGCTGGTGGCAACTGGCGAAACGGTGCGAAGGCTTCTTGGCCATCATTTTTTCGATTATCTTAACCACCTGCCGGGGGCATTTCGGGTTCAGTTCGCTCACCCGGGGCGGTTGCAGCTGGCGATGCCCCAACAGTTTTTTTGCGTTCGATTTATCCGTAAACGGGGGGCGGCCCGTCACCAAGAAATAGAACGTACACCCCAGACTGTAGATGTCCGCGCGACGATCCACCTCCAAACTGTCCAGCGATTGTTCGGGAGCGATATAGTCTGCGGTACCCAAACAATTCTGCCCCATGATGGTGGCAATCGAGAACTCCGCTTCGCTGCCGCGAATCATGGCTAAACCGAAATCCAGAACCTTGATCGTCCCGTCCGCTCGGATCAACAGATTCTCCGGCTTGACGTCCCGGTGCACCAACCCTTGCTCGTGGGCATAATGCAACCCATTGGCGGCCTGCAGGATCACATCGCAAGCTTGTCGCCAGTGGAGCGTGCGTTTGCGGATCGACAGGAGTTCGAACAGACTGACCCCTTGCACCAATTCGAGTACCATGAAATGGATCGAGCCGTAGATGTCCTCCGTCCGTTTGATGGCTCGGGTCCTCAGAATATTGGGGTGGATCAGTTTCAATCCGGCTTCCGCCTCCAACTGGAACCGGGTCAGGCGGCCCTTGTCGTGGCGATGGCGATCGGACAGCACCTTGACGGCAACTTTCCAGCCGGTCGGCAGCTCTTCAGCCGCATAGAGGTACCCCATCCCCCCGCAACCCAGTATCTCCAGAATCTTGTAGTTTTCCAAAAAGAGCCCGCGCCGCCGTCCCTCCAACAATCGCTTCACCTGATACCGCGTCAGGAGTCCTCGTTCGACCAGCGCATCGGCGACATCCAGGGGGGCAGACAAGCGTTCCAACCCTCCTTGCTCGATCGCGGTGTTGATCTGTTGGTGGGAGAGCAAGCCGCTTCGTTTGACAAGATTCAAGAAATCGTGGGTTGTCTGCGTTGGAGCCATGCGCAATTCTATCCTCACCGAAAGGGAATTTCACTACCATAGCATTCCGGGTCCGGCGGAACAACCGTTTCCCTTCACCCGCGGCATCCGGAAACGGTTTCGCAGTGCCCCCGATCCAACCGGGGCATCGTGCGGAACCAGACGATCAGCAGGAGGCTGAGCATCAGGCTGGCCAGCAGCACGGGCCAACGATAGTGCAATTCGTCGCCTAACGGCCCGAAGGTGTGGTAGGTCAGCCATTGCCAACCCCCCTGGCTACGGACGTATTCACCCAGCCGGGCCGCCCCGAGCGCCAAGCCATTGTGCGTGGCATGGAACAGGATACAGGGCCACAAACTGCCCGTTTGGACCGCGATCAGCCCGATCAGCATGCCGACCAGCATGGCGGCCAGCGACTGCTGAAGCATTCCATGGGTCAGTCCGAAAAACAGGCTGCTGATCAGGATGGCCGCCGTGTTGCTGCCCAAGCGGCGGAGTCCGGTGAGGATCAGACCGCGAAAGGCCAACTCTTCGCACACGGCCGGAACGACGGCGACGACCAGCAGGACCTGCCAGAAAGGGGCTTGGCTGAGGGCCGCCACCAGCGGCTCCAGGGCACGCAGGGTTTCTTCGCCCAAGGGGTAGATCCGGCGGATCGAAGTTCCCAGCACCAGGACCCAGGGATGCAAGGCCAAGGCCAAGGCCACCGCAGCCAAACCACTGCCCCGCGGGGCCGTTTGCAACAACAGCGATCGGCGAGGCCGGCGGGTCAGCAGCAGGGCGCTCAACACGGCCGGGGCAGCGATCAGGGCGATCTGCATGAAGACCACGCGACCCGCCATTGCCGACCAGTCCCGCGGTACCGCCGCCGGGACGCTGGCAAAAAACGTGAGCATCAAGATCAGCAAACCACAGCCGAATCCCAGAGCGGCCGTGGGGGTGTCTTGACGATCCCGCATCAAATGCCGCAACCACAACTGCGGACCGCATCGCTCGCTCTCCCGGAATAGGACCTCCTCGCTCTGGAACTGCCGCTCGGCCCAGCGGATGGCCAACCAGCAACAAGCCGCGGTTACACCAATCACGGGCAACGCATAACGGGCCGCCGAAAGATACTCGCCTTCGATCAACGCCCGCAGCCACAGCATGACCCCCGCCACCGGAAGCACACTGAACCCCAAATTCAATTCGACCGCCGGCAGCATCGGCAGGGTCATCAGCGGCAGCATGATCAGCATCAGGGGCATCAGATAATACTGGCCCTCTTTCGAGCTGCGGGCAAACGAGGCCACGGCCAGCGCCAAACCACTGAACAAGGCCGCGATGGGAACGATGGTCAGCAGCAGCCAGAAGAAGGCCCATAGGGGTGGGGGTCCCAATTCGACCCGCGCTCCCATCTGCCCCATCCCCGACAGCCGCCCAAACAACAGGAGCCCGGTCAGCGCCAAACTGAACAGATTCAGCAGGGCCGTGACCGTACTGAAGGTCGTCACCGTCAGCAGCTTGCCCCACACGATCTCGCTGCGCAAGGCCGGACTGCACAGCAGGGTTTCCAGCGTTCCCCGTTCCTTTTCGCCGGCACACAGGTCGATGGCGGGGTAGAAGGCACCGGTCAGCGCCCAAATCAGGACCACGAATGGCAGCAGTTTGGACCAGACGGCCGCCCGCCGTAACGACTCTTCCGAAACATCGGTCGCCCCCACACGAAACGGCTCGAGGGCCTCGATCGGAAACTGGCGGTCCCGCAACGTCTCCCGCACAATGCCCTCCCGCCACCGCTGTACCACCCGCTCCAACCTGTCGCGGGCCATCCGCGATTTGTCGTCCGCCAAATTGACAAAGATTTCCGGAGAGGGGATCCGGGCCGCCAAGTCCGCCGCCGCGACGCCCCCGCCGTCCGCATGCGAACGCACGTGGTCGCGAAATGCGGATAAGCGTTCCGAGAATCCCGGAGGAAACACGACCACGGCATCGTAGGGCCCGCCCCGGATCGCCGCAGAGGCCCGCTCGGCATACGTTTCCCCCTCCCCCAGTCGCACCGAACAAAGCGTCACGTCCAGCAGTACCGACTCCTCCGGCGGACAGAATTCGGCAGCGAAACTGCCCCCCTCCAATAGCGCCGGTTCCGTCGATAACTCCCGCGCGCCGATCAAACAGACCGTGGTCGGGTGCTCCTGCAAGAACTGGGCGACCTGCAGGAACACCATGCCCATCAACGGATAAAGTACGAGCGGCAGGATCGCGATCGAGAAAATCGTCCGCCGGTCACGCAGCTGATCGCGCAACTCCCGAAACCAGATCAGGCGGATACTCGTCAGCGACATCGCTCTCCCTCGATCAGCTGAAAAAAAAGCTCCTCCAGATCCTCTTGCCCAAATTGTTCGCGAAGCGAGTCCAGAGTGCCTTCGGCCAGAATTCGGCCTCGATACACGATCGCCAAACGATCGCATAACCGCTCGGCCTCCCGCAGGATGTGGGTCGAAAACACCACGCACTTGCCCTGATCACGCAACTCCGCCACGTTCTTCAACAGCGCCCGAGCGACCAGCACGTCCAGACCGCAGGTCGCTTCGTCAAAAATCAAAACCGGCGGATCATGGATCAGGGCCCGGGCAATCGAGACCTTCTGCCGCATCCCACCCGATAACTTCGATCCCAAGACATCCCGGCTGGCCCCCATCTGCAGGTTCTCGAATACCGCCTCCATCCGCTCCCGCAACGTGGCAGGCTCCAACCCGTGCAGACGGCCGAAATGCGCGACAAACTCCCAGCCCGTCATCCGGTCGTAAATCGCCGTGTTGGCCGACACGACCCCAATCTGCCGCCGGACATCGGTGGCTTGCCTGACAACATCGAATCCGTTGATGGTGACCTCGCCAAACGTGGGACGCAACATCGTGCTGAGGATCCGCAAAGTCGTCGTCTTTCCGGCGCCGTTCGGACCCAGCAACCCGTAGACCTGGCCGGGAAACGCATCAAAAGACACATCGGACAAGGCGACGATCGGACCTTGCTGCAAATCCGAATAGTGCTTGGTCAAATGGCGGACATGGATCATGACGGATTTCGCAAGCTTCCAAATCGACGGAAGACTCCCTTTT
>SLEY01000071.1 GCA_007124535.1 Planctomycetaceae bacterium | reverse complement strand
TCGCTTGCCGAGCGAGCCGGCGTGATCCTGCTGGACGGTGTGACCGATGGTCACGCCCTGCCCGTCGACCGCGCGGTACTGCCCGATCCGGTCGTCATGGACTTGCCGTTGAACAAGGCCGGCTGGCCGGATCAGGGGCGGGACCTGTTGACGGAGCAAGCGGTTTGGGGCGGGCGGATCGACATCCGCCAGATTTTCCGCCTCAACGGCCACTGGGCCCTGCTGTATGGCTCGCGGCCCAGCGGGCAGGACCGGGGCGAAGCCAGCTTGGGCGCCAGTCTGGCCTTTTCGACCGACTTGCACACCTGGCATGACAGTCCGTTGAACCCGCTGTTCGATTCGCTCCGTCAGCCATGGCAGGGCAGCCGGGCGCGGGCCGAAGCACTGATCTATGACGACCGGCAGGAACGTTGGGTCCTGTTCTTCGGCGGCAATGGCCACGAACACATCCCCGGCCTGCGCGCGGTGGGGATCGCCTACAGCTCGAATCTCCGGGACTGGGTCCTGGAAGAACGCAATCCGGTGGTGACCGTTGACACGGGCGACATCGGCCGCTGGGGAGCGGGAGAGCAGGTGGTGCGCATTTATCCTGTCGCCGTGCGGCGGCATGGCGGGAAATGGTACCTTTTCCTGTCCGCCGGTGGGCCCGCCCCCGGCGTCTTCAAGGCCGTCTATCACATGGGCGTCCTGGTGGCCGACGATCCGGCCGGGCCCTGGCAGGATCCCGGTACCAATCCGATCCTCACACACGGAGCCAAGGGGGAATGGGACGAGCAAGGCGTATTCGCCTCGGGCGGTCTGACCCGGCACCACGGCCGCTGGGTGCTGACCTACGCCAACCGCTTTGGCCAAGTGGGCTTTGCCGTCTCGGAGAGTGACCGGCCGACGCAAGGGTGGGTGAAATCCCCAGATAATCCCTATATCGAAGGCGCCGAGGTCCGGCGGGCTTTTGTTCTGAAACCGGTCGGCAGTACCTGGTACCTGTTCTATTCGGCCCTGCACCCCGAAGGGGGCCTCGACTCGGGAGACCCGCGCCGAATGTTCCTGATGACTTACGATCCACCCACCAGCCAAGACGACTGACGAGGAGCCCTGATTAACGTCTGCCAAGCGACGGCCAAACGGGGACAGCCAGCCTTTCGAATCAGAGTCAACTACGAAGAGCCACGGGGTTGAGTGCCCTCCGTACGGAAGAAACCACTTGTTAGGCAAATTCCAACCACCCTGCCCAGACGGTTTCAGGCCACAGCCGGGTGCCCCCTTTCTTGCCCCCCTTCCTCACCCTCAATCGCCACCAGGCGCCTGTTGCTGATCGCTACGCGTTTGGCAGAACGTCTGGCGCTGTGCGCCCTTCGGCGGCCACACGCTGGCGTCGCTGCTGAGGGTCGCGAGCAGAACGTCGCGTGGTTGCCTGCCAGCCTCCCCGTCCAAATTGATCAGGCTGACACCGCAGTTGTGTCGTGCAGCGGCCCGCATTGCCTGCAACTTATTTCGGGGGGATCGCCAACAGAGATCAACCAGCGACGGGTCTCGAGACGGCTCGGAGCGAGCGCTTACCCCACACTTGCAGCACCAACTTCGCGGTGGCTCACAAGTGCCGCAATCGGTGATCGTATTCGGCGTACGAACCAATCAAGAACCAGAAAATGTCGTTCCCCCGCCGGATGCCGACCGCTTGATTGTCGAGCCCCACGCGAGCCGAAAAAATGGGACGTGACGGATGGACGCGTCGAAAACGCAAGCTCGGGTGATGCGGATCTTCACGGAACAGGGCATACGCGCTGCGGGCCTGCTCGCGAACCGGCTCCGTCGTGCTTCGGAGCAATTGGTTTGTAGGCGAGTCTGAGTTACACTGAAAGGAAGATGGTCCCGTCAGCCCGAAAGAAGGGCGTGTCTGGCTGCACGGCCCTGTGACGTTGCCGTAGGAGGTGTGCTGTGACCCGCGATGAGTTGCTCGACCGAATTTCCATCAATCCCAAGGTGTGTTTCGGCAAGCCTTGCATCAAAGGCCGCCGGATCTGGGTGTCGCTCGTACTGGACTTCCTGGCGGGCGGGATGTCGGTTGAGGAAGTGATGAAGGAATACGACTTGCAACGGGACGACGTGCTGGCCTGCATCGCCTATGGTGCGGAGATGACCCGCGAGCGATACGTCGATATTCCCGTGGAGGCCGGGCCGTGAAGTTGAAGCTCGATGAGAATCTCGGCCACGTTGCGTCCGATCTGTTTCGTCAGGCCGGGCACGAAATCGAGACAGTCCCTAGTGAGGGGTTGTCCGGCTCTTCGGACGAGGAAGTGATCGTTGCGTGCCAACGGGAACGGCGCGGACTGGTCACGCTCGATCTGGACTTCAGTAATCCGCTGGTTTTCCGTCCCTCGAAATACTCCGGGATTATGGTGCTTCGTTTGCCGTCTAAACCGTCGTACGACGACTTGTTGACCGTCTGCCGGACGCTGCTTCGGGCGCTCGAGAACGAGTCGGCTGTCGGGAAGCTATGGAGCGTGGAGCGAGGTCGAATTCGCGAGTATCGCCCGGCCGATTGGCAAGAAAATGCCTAATGCCTTCTTTGGGGGAGGGGTCGATTCGGCAAGGGTTCCTGTCACTTTGGCAGCGGATGTCAGGCTGGAGTATAACCGCCACCCAACGGCGGCGCTGACAGGGAAGCCCCGGTCAGTGCTTGCGCCGTTGAGCTTTCAGAAACGTCGGGACATTTCTCTCTTCTCTCTTCACGGATGACCGACTTCCACGGGTTGCGGGTGGCCTACATTTCGGCACTCGTGGCCGGTGGGGCATCCGTCAAAACGGCCCAAGAACTCGCCCGACACAGCACGCCAGCCCTGACGATCGGCCGATACTCGCATACTCGGCTACACGACATCCGGGGGGCTTTAGACGCCCTGCCCGATCTGCAGCCCCAGGCTCCGAAATCAGACAATCAGGCCCTGCAGGCAACGGGAACGGATGACGCGGCGGCCGATGCCCCTGATTCAATGCGGGGGCAGATGCGGGGGCAGTTGGGATTCAAAACGGCTCGAAAT